>NZ_JAANBJ010000025.1:0-37278 GCF_011394325.1 Staphylococcus sp. 11007852
GTGACTAAAGATGCGTATACGATAGAACCATGATAAAATAGAACACAGTAATTCAGTGATGGAGAGAAGATAAATGAAAAAAGTACTCGGTGCATTGATAGCTAGTGCCATCCTTTTATCAGGCTGTGGGCAAAGTGAGAAGGATAAACTTCAAAATGAAATTAAATCCTTAGAACAAGAACAAAAAAGTTTAGAGAATGAGAATAAAAAATTAAAAGAACAAAGCAAAAAATTAGATGATCAAATTCAGCAAGTAAAAGAAGATATTAAGAAACCTGAATCATCTTCTAAAGAGAAGCATAAAACTAACGACAAAGAAAAGCACAAAGACAAACCATCTTCTCAAGCAAATGAAGACGCATCAAAGTCATCTGAACATGCGCATCATGATAAAGTAAAAGACAAAGAAAAAACAGTTCAAGATTCAAATGATAAGAAAACCTCCACGAAAGAATAAGTTATATTAAATAGTTGTACAGTGGGCGGTGCGTTTCGTCTCAGATGGTTTAGGGTAAAAAATTACATATATGATTGTAGAGAAAAGAGGGACTGAACTATGTACGAAAAAGAATTTAATCTCATTGAAGGTCGTGAAATGTCATTAGTTGAACTTGGCCGTGAAATCGAAAATATAACAGGTTACACATTAGTAGATTCTACAGGAGATATTAATCGATATATTGCGTTAAAACCAAATTTTAAACATGACTGGGAAACGTATACAGCTACATATCGATTAAATCATAAAAACGATTTTGTAGATGCGATTTTTACGACGACAAAAGGTCAAGATATGGCGCGTATTAAAGATAAAGCTGTTAAAATTCAACTCATTAGTTACATTTCAAGAGCATAGATTTTAGGTGTTAAACGCGTTCTTTAGCGAATGTAGCTATTGAGCGCTTTTTTATATTTGAAAAAGGAGGATTTCAATGTCTGTCTATATCGAAACGGAACGCCTGATTTTAAGAGATTGGGAAGATGAAGACTTATTACCATTACAACAAATGAATGCGAACCGACAAGTGAGGCGTTATTTTACAAGTTTATTGAGCTATCAACGTTCTAAACTCGATTTTGAAGCCATGCAACGCACATTGAAAAAACATGGTATTGGGTTGTTTGCAGTTGAACTAAAAGCAACGCATCAATGGATTGGATTTATAGGTTTAAATTACCTTACTAAAGAAAGCCCATATCCATTTGATGAACTTCCGTTTTATGAAATTGGTTGGCGATTGCTACCTGAAGTATGGAATAATGGTTTAGCGCAAGAAGGGGCTAAAGCTGTTTTGAAGTATGTTGAAAAAATGGATTTAGGACCCATCTATGCGATTGCAGCAAAAAATAATACAGCTTCTATCCGTGTGATGCAAAAAATTGGAATGACTTTTGTCGATTATTTTGATAAACCTGAATTAAGTCAATTCAATGAATTAAAAGAGAACGTAAGATATGTATGGACACCACAACAAAGTGCCTAAAGGAAGATGTAGATGATTTCCTTTAGGCACTTTTTGAATGTGAAGGGCGATGCTGCATTATTTTACAGTAGTTCAGGTACATTAATCATACGTTCTAGTAGATATCGGTTTAAAATTATTTAAACGTTCAATTAAAGCTTGAGGTTCGTTATGAACGTGTGCAAGGTGTTGATATTTACTGTCTATAAAACCTTCTTTTATCATATGTTGTATTAAAGAAACGAGGGGTTGGTAGAATTGATTTGTATTATAAATGCCGATTGGTTTTTGATGTAAACCGATTTGTGCCCATGTATAAATTTCAAAAAATTCTTCTAATGACCCTGCCCCACCTGGTGCAAGAATAAATGCATCAGCAAGTTCAGATATTTTCTGTTTGCGTTCATGCATAGAATCAACAAGGATGAGTTCTGTTAAATTTTGACTAGTAATTTCACGAGTATCTAAAAAGTGAGGCATGATACCAATTACTTTTCCACCGTGATCGAGGACACCTTGTTGAACGGCACCCATAATACCGATAGATCCTGCGCCATAGACAAGTTCGATGTGTTGTTCAGCTAAATATTTTCCAAGTTGGTAGGCTTCATTTACATAAATATCGTTATGGCCTTTACTGGCACCACAAAAGACTGCAATTCGTTTAATCATATTTGTGCTCCTTTTCTAATTCGTATTGAATAATGCGTTGAAGTGCAACTTCAAAATGATGACGTTGTGCTTCGGAGAATGGTTTAGGACCCTTCGAATATCTTCGAGATTTACGACGTTCCTGTTGACTATAAAATCGTTGCGTTAATAATTGATCGATATTGTCATTAGTGTAAAAGTAGCCTAAATGATGCATGACATATTTTGATTTTTGAAGTGCGATACTCGCGAGTCCGTAATCTTGTGTCACGATAAGATCGTGTACTTGCATCGATTTAATGATAGCAAAATCGACCGCATCGCGACCACCATCAATATATTTAAGTTGCACATGAGAGGAGTAATCTCGATTAGAATAATGCGCGTAACTACGAAATATGTATACAAAAATGCCTGTCCCTATAGTAAGTTCAATAATTGAATCTACTACAGGACAAGCATCGCCATCAATGAGTATACGCATATTACTTTTTTAACTTACTTAAAGCATCATCAGATACTTTATTCAGTTTTTCATCCTTACGTTGTTGGTCGTTGTCTTTCACATGTTTTTCCATTTGCGCATATTGTTGTTTGAAAAGTGGTGCGTGATTCAAGTTTTCGTCAACGTTTGTATTCAAACTTGTTTTCTCATCTTGAGGCCCTTGATTCGCATCATTTTTAGTGTTATGATGCGCTGATGATTGAGGTGTTTGATCTTTAGACACTAACCCTGTTTGGGCTTCAAAAGATTGTACTTCTGCCATTGACTTAATGCGTGGCGGTAACTTATCTTCAGACGGAGCTTCAGCAGCTAGGTCTACGTTTTGAGCACTTTTTTGTATTTTCTTTTCTAATTTTTTTGCTTGTTTTTGACGTTTTTTCTCGTCTTTCTTCTTTTGTTTTAACGCTTTTTTAGATGGTGTGCCTGTTTGGTCTTGGCCTGCTGTCATCGCTTTTGTACTTGCTGTAGCACCTAAAGTATCTGTATCTACAACGTGTTCAGATGGTTTTGGTGCATTTTTTTGAGCTTTTTTGAGTTGTTTCTGACGTAACTTTTGATTCTTTTTTGCTTGTTTTTCTTCTTCTTTATGGCGTTTTTCAATATTTTTTTGAAGCTTTTTATTCATTTTACGCGTTTGTACTTTATTTTTTTGTTCTAATTTGTCGCCATCTGCCATTACTTTAGAGCGGTCCTTATTTCCTTGGAACGCTTTTTCGTTAGCAGGAGATGCAAGCTCAAAATCTTTTGCGTCATTATTGCCAGGAACATGGCCTGCTTTTTCTTCATATTTCTGCATTTTTTCTAAGTTTTTAACCATATGCTTTTGGCGTTTTTCAATCGCTTTAGTTTCTTCTTTATGGCGCTTATCAATATGCTTTTGAAGTTTTTTATTAAACTTACTAATTTCTTTTCGGTTCTCAACTTCAAGTTCTTCGCCACGTGCACGCACATTTTCTTTTCTTCGATAACGTTGTGCTTCAGCTTCTTTTTTCATAGCTTTGTTGTAATCACGACGACGCTTTTGCGTAGCTAAGTTTTCTTTAAGCTGACCTGTGTTTGATACAACTGCGTGTGATACACGTCCAGCAGTCGACTTTACATGGTGTGCTGCATGTGTCGTTTTATGAGCCACAGTTTTAGAAGTATTCACAGTCACATCCGTCACTTTTTTGACTTCAGGATGTTCTTTGAATTTTTGACGTTCATTTATTAATGGAACGATAAAAATAGGTAATACGTTAATAATCGTTTTAATCGTTTTATTCATGCACGTTGCCTCCATTTAAGAATATACTTAAGTCCTTTTACCCTATGATACTAGAATATAAACGCACAATACAATTCATAAGGCGTGAACATACAGGGGAGAAATGCTATACGATTACTTTAAAACAGAATATAAAAACGGCCTAAAACACAAAAAAAGAATGAGACGCCATAGTGTCTCACCCTTATAGGGAGGTGCAAATTAATAGAATTGCATCCATTTATTCCATTTGTAACTACAAATACACGCTAAGTTCATCACAATATGAATAATTTCAAATTCAAAACCACTCACATAGCCGCGTCCTAACTTTAATGTGAAAATAGAGCCTAACATCACACTAATATAAAATACATTGACATAGGGTGTTAATATACCTGCAATCAGCATCACACCGCCAACGACTTCACCAATAGACATTAATACGGCAATCGTAGGAGGTAATCCAAGCGATCCCAAAAAGTGAATAGTGCCATCTAAGTCAACAAATTTTAATGTGCCGTGAACTAAAAAAGAAGTTGCAAGCATCCAGCGTATTAATAACATACCTAATTTCATAATGAACATCCTTTCTTGTTATAAGATTTATTTAAATAAATAGTGTACTCAATAAGTTGTTAAAGAAGTGAACGAGTATTGCTACTTCTATACGTTTTGTTTTTAAATAAACAAGCGCAAAAATAATGCCAGAATAAAAATATGGAAGATAGCCGATGAGAGAATCAGCTTCGTGTAACCATGCAAAAATGATACTGGACACAAGCATACCGATAAATAAATGATTTCTAAAAAACACCCGCATTACTATACCACGCATCACAATCTCTTCTGAAATTGCAGGTATAGCTGCAATACTTAATATTGCTGCCCAAGTAGGTACGTCTTTAAAATCATTGAAAATGTTGTCATCATTGACGCTATTAGCATCTATGAAGTAGTCAAAGAGGTAATCTAATCCTATCATTAGAAGCAGCCCAGCAATGACTAAAAGCCAGTCACTTAATGTTAATGCACGAAATGACAAAAGTGAAATGCCACAACGTTGCATTATTAAAAGGATGATACAAATTAAAAGAAAAGAAATCACTGCCCATATTGCATGGGTAGGGGTTTCATTACTTATTTCAAAAGCAATACTAAGCAGTATTGCAAACAATAATCCTTTACCAAATGCGTGCATATAGGGTGCCTTTGTTACGGCCAAATCATCATCGAATCGTTTCCTTAGAGGGGTCATACATTCACCTTTCAAATTTATTTATAATGATATATTAAATGGTTTAGATAAAAATAAACATTAAATGAATCTTAAATATAATAAGGGGATTAGAATTAAGTTGATTTTAATATTGGCGTAGTGGAGAGGAGAAATATAGAAGGGGCTGATACATAATTCATTGCAATTGATGATTGTCCCTAACGCCTCGATTTTTAGGCGCCTTACCTCAAAATGAAATTTCGGTATCGGCTTAATGCTTTAGAAACTCGGCTAAAGGATCAATCACAATTCATCATATTGTTTGACACTAAGACTCAATTTATTTAGATAAATAAAAGCCAACAAAGTTCATGTATCAATGAATTTTGCTGGCATATTTTTAATTAACTGGTGTATTATGTGCCACCTTTGAAAGATACGATATTATTTAATGATGCCATAATAAACAACTGCGATGACTACTACAAGCACGATTCGATAAATCGCAAATGGCAATAATTTGACACGTTTAATTAATGATAAGAATAATTTAATCGATAATAGACCGAAAATAAAGGCTGCAAGAAAACCAAGAATATAAAATGGAATATGTGTTAAATGAATATAGCTAAAGTTTTTAATTAATGATAAGCCACTAGCGGCCATCATAATAGGGACAGCCATCATAAATGTAAAATCTGAAGCGGATTTATGATCCATTTTCATTAAGACACCTGTTGAAATGGTAGAGCCCGAGCGTGAAAATCCAGGCCACATTGCAATAGCTTGAGAAAGACCAATTACAAACGCTTGAAAATAATTTATTTCATCGACATTTTTAGGGTTGCGTACACCGCGGCTATATTTATCTGCAATAATCATATAAATTGCACCTAAAAATAGACCAATTAATACAGTAGGCACACTAAAGAGATGTTTTTCGATAAAATCATCAAATAATACACCTAAAATACCTGCTGGAATCATACCTACTAAAATATGAGTAATTTTTAAACGTCGAGGTTTAGAGCGACGTCCTTCTTGAACTTCAGGTGCATATTTTCCAATATGAAGCATTTCAAAATATTTATGCCTAAATACCCACGCTGCAGCAAAAACAGAACCTAATTGAATCACAACTTTAAAAGTAAAAGCCGATTCTGATCCTAAAAATTGCGTAGATTTTAACCACATATCATCAACTAAAATCATATGGCCTGTTGAAGAAACGGGTGCGAACTCCGTTAATCCTTCTACAATACCAAGCACTAATGCCTTAAGCAATTCAAAAAATAGCATAACATTAACCCTCTTTATGTTTAATTTTTACTTTATAACTTAGCATATCATAGCACATCTTAATAAGCATGTCTTAATAAATAAATGCTATCAGTCCAAAGTATGAGCATCTCACATGTAAATAAACTGTCACAACTTTTTATGAAAACAAGCGTCATCAAATGCACGAAAAAATACAACCCTATATACTAGTAATACATTCATTGTAAACTGAAAAAGTATTCACGCAAATGTAAAGGACGGATAATATGAAATGGCTTCACAGTTGGTTAAAAAAATATAGGCGGTTTGCGGTGCTCTTAAGCGTGACAAATATCATGTTAGCGCTCATTATCATTACCCAAAATATTACGATTGCAATGATACTTAATGAATTATTATTAAATCAAAGCCATCATTGGCAAACGTTACTTATCATTTTAGCATTTGCACTCTTATTAAGAGCCACTTTCATGATGCTCAATGATTGGCTTGGTACACGTTTAAGTCATCATGTTAGAGGAACAGTACGACGTCAATTACTGCAATTACAATCGCAACAACCGGTTGGAACACGACTCGCTATTGCTACTGAAACGTTAAAAGAGATGCTACCGTTTTTCAAAACGTATTTACCACAACTTTTTAAATCTACATTGATTCCAATATCTATCATTATTACAATGTTCTTAATTAACCTTCCAACGGCCATCATTATGATGGTGACAGCACCTTTTATCCCGTTATTTTATATTATTTTTGGGTTGAAAACACGAGATGCTGCTAAAGATCAGATGACGTTTTTAAATCAATTCAGTCAACGATTTGTCAATTTAACACGTGGTTTAGTGACTTTAAAGTTATTTCAACATACGGATCGCGCCGTTAAAAAAATTGAACATGAAAGTACTCAATTTCGTGATAAAGCCATGATTATTTTGAAAAGTGCATTTTTATCTGGTTTGATGCTAGACTTTATAAGTATGCTTGGCATTGGACTTGTAGCGCTAGAAGTTGGGTTAAGTTTAATTGTATTTCACCGTATTTCGTTTTTAACCGCTGTGATTGCTTTAATACTAGCGCCTGAGTTTTATAACGCGATTAAAGATTTAGGACAAGCGTTTCATGTTGGTAAAGAAAGTGAAGGGGCGAGTGAAATTATTCGAAATACACTTCAAGCACCGTCGGAAACACATGAAACGCCGCAAAAAATCGCAAATCAAGATGCATTAATTCAATTAAATCAAGTATCATTTCGCTATCCAAATGCAACGCATCATGCAATAAAAGCGATAGATGCTAAAATCTATGAAGGTGATCATATTGCGCTTGTAGGTCCGAGTGGCGCGGGGAAATCAACGCTCGTACGATTACTCTTAGGTGAAGTGAAGGCTTCAGAAGGAAACATTACATTTTCAAAAAAAATTAATATTGGTTATTTATCTCAAAATCCTTATATTTTTAATGCATCAATTGCAGACAATATCACGCTATTTAATGACATTGATGACAATAGCATTAAAGGTGTACTTGAAGAAGTAGCGTTAGGCCATAAGATTAAACAATTTCAAGAAGGTATCCATACGCGTATCGGTGAAGGCGGAGAAATGTTATCAGGTGGAGAAATGCGCCGTATTGAACTTGCCAGAGTATTATTGTTAAAACCTGATGTCATTATTTTGGATGAACCAACAACTGGATTGGATCGTAGCACTGAACGTAAAATACAAGAAGTCGTCCAACGCCATTTTGCGCATATTACGCAAATCATGATTGCGCATCATCAAGCATCGTTGATACATGCCCATCGACGTTGGTATATCGAGCAAGGGTGTTTGATTAAAGATGATGAAACGATTTTGACAGAAATTTAATTCAATACGTTGTAGAGGGTGATAAAACTAATTAAAAAGTACAAAGACAACAAAATGGAGGTGAGATATATATGGAAAGTGACAAAACGAATGTATTAAGTCAATCAGTGAATATAAAATGGAACCGTGATATTGTAGTAGCTATTGTTTTAGGTGTTGTGGGAAGTAGTGTAGCCTTAGCGATGTTTTTCTTTAGTGGCTATATGATCACACAAAGTGCACTAGGTGCGCCACTTTATGCGCTTATGGGTCTCATTGTCACTGTAAAACTATTTGGCTTTACACGGGCGATAACGCGTTATTATGAACGTTTGCTCTCACATCGCGCGACCTTCACAATGTTACGTGATGTAAGAGTGCACTTTTATCAAGCGTTGATTCCTATCGTTCCTAATGTTTTTAGACAATTTAAAACAAGTGACTTATTAGGCAGAATGGTTTCACAAATTGAGGCGTTACAAAATATTTATTTACGCGTGTATTATCCACCGATTGTATTAACATTGACAAGTGGATTAACCATTGGTGTTTTGTTTTATTTTTCAATTTGGCATGCACTGACGCTTTTAATTGTGATTGGACTCTCGCTATGGTGTATTCCATGGATGAGTGCTAAGCGTGCAACAATGATTAAAAAAGATATGGACCAAAAATATCAAATGTTAATGCATCAATATTATGATTATATTTTAGGGTGTGAGGAATTAAAACGGTTTGGTCAGCGTCACTCTTATGAAACACGTCTTTTAAAAGCAGAAGCAGCACTCAGTGACGTGGAGTATCGAGAACAAAAGTTTCATATTATTTACCAATACATCTTAAATGTGATAAGTATGATAGCTATATTTATGACTATTTTATTAACTGCGATCCAGGTGAAATCTGGAGCATTTGATCCTATCTATGCTACAAGTATTGTACTGATGTTACTCACTTTATTTGAGCAACATGTCATGATGAGTCAGGTGGCCTATTATAAAAGTGAGACAGATGAGGCAATCCATCAATTAAATGATGTGATGTCGGTGGCGCAATTAGATGAAGGGACACACCACGTTAAAGTACATCAATTAGACAAGCAAACACCATTATTTCATCTCGAAGGTGTATATCATCAATTTCCAACGCAACAACGCGACACTTTAAAAGATATTCATCTTAATATTCATAGGGGAGACCATATTGCAATTATAGGGGCGTCTGGTTCTGGTAAATCGACATTGTTACACATTTTATTGGGACTATATCCAATTTCTGAAGGAAAGATGGCTATAGGAGGTCAAGTTGATTTTCATCGCACGCATTGGCTGACTCAAGTGAACCCACTTATGCAAGATGCACAATTTTTTGATGGCACACTTCAAGACAATTTATTAACTACGTATGGTGAGGAAGCGTGTCTCGATGCTTTACACCGTGTGGGTCTTGATAATATTCCATTAACAAGAGCAGTTACATTAAACAAAAATGCGTTATCAGGCGGTGAGTTTCAAAGATTAGCAATTGCCCGTTTATGGTTAAAAAATGCGCCTGTATGGATTTTAGACGAGCCTACTAAGGGCATTGATGCGCAACAAACGTCACATATCATGCGTCAAATGCATCAAACTGCAGAAACACTCATTGTTGCAACTCATAATTTAGAAATATTAAAGGACTTTGATGTCGTTTATAAAATGGAAGAGGGTATGTTAACGCGCGTTGACCCTCAGTTACTTTGAAAGTACACAAAAAATCGTGATATGGAAGAAGGGCTTGGATTTTAATCCAAGCCCTTGGTTTCATGTGCCATGCTTTAACTATAAGGAAGAAGAATCGCCTATCTTCTTCACATATATGCTAAATAATCCAAATTTTAATCCATTTAGTTAGAATAGGGTGTAATAGCTTTAGGGCCTACACCTTTACTGAAGTTAATCTGTACACTCAATTATTTTGATTCACTAAAAGCAGTAATGATTTTATCAAGTAAACGGTTCAATTCTTTGATTTCATCGGGATCAAGCGAAGACGCTTCTGCAACTGTTTTTGAAGCGTTTTCTAATTCAGGTTTCATACTTTCACTTTTTTCAGTTAAATGTACGTATACTTCACGTTGATCGATTTCAGAACGTTCTCTTTTAATTAAATCGATTTGCTCCATACGTTTCAATAACGGTGAGACAGTACCTGTATCTAATGCAAGGTCTGTTACAACTTTTTTAACATTAACAGGTGACTGGTTCCAAAGAATTTCTAAAACTAGAAATTGTGGATACGTTAAGTTGTACTTTTTGAAAATTTTGTTTGAATAATAACGATTCACTTGACGTTGTGCATTATACAAACTAAAACATACTTGCTCTTTTAAATTAAGATGATCAGACATAATTTTTTTCCTCCAGACATTCTATCCGTATTTCTCTCTCACGGATGGGAATCCGTCCATAATTGAGTGGATTTAAGTCGCTCTACTTAAATCTATGCTATGCTAAAAATAAAGCATGCAGTAATTTTAGAAGATTCTACACACTTTATCAAGCTAAAAGACAGATTTACACATACATTGTTGAAAATTTGTTGTTTATTTAAGAGAAAGGTTAGATTTTATGTTAAATAATAAAACAAAAGTTACAATTGTAAACGGTTTTTTAGGGAGCGGAAAAACCACATTCTTAAGTAATTATATGCCCCAAATATTAAAAAATGATGAGAAAGTTGCGCTAATTGTAAACGAATTCGGTAACTTTGACATGGATAGCGAACTTTTAAACCATATCGATACGAAAGTGTCTTTAATGCATGGTTGCGTATGTTGTGACTTACAAACAGAGCTCGTGAGTACCATACACCATTTAATCATACATAATCAAGTAGAACACATTGTAATTGAAGCGACAGGCATCGCAAATCCTATTGATATGTTGATGGCGTGTGAAGACCCTATAATTTCACAACGCGTTCAATCCCCTCTAGTCATCACAATTGTTTCAGCATCTGATATTTGTCGTAAAGCATCCTTTAGCCAAGTCAAACAACAATTAATAGAAGACCAAATGCGTGCCAGTCATCATATCATCATCAATAAAATCGATTTGCTAGACAATGCGGAACAGCAAACAGAGGCTGTTAAAGCTGTTCGAAAGTATGCACCACATAGTCAAATCATTTCAACGTCATATGGACAGTTGTCCCCAGTGCTTTCCTACGATAACACTACCCAGAAAATGCCCGCTCAAACGACAGGTCACCCAACTTTTCAAAGTATGACGTATACCTTTCAAGGTCCTATTGCCCAAGATGCATTTATCGAATTTATATTGAAGTTACCTGAAACGATACATAGAGCGAAAGGATTTATTCGATTTAGAGCAGAACCGCAAGAAACAATAGTATTTCAATTTGCACAACCTGTACCTTCTTTAGAAAAAATAGGTGAAAGTGATGTACCACTTTCAATCGTTTTGATCGGAGAACATTTAGATAAAGCGCAATTAAGAAATCAGTTAGATATGTTACAATTTAGCTAATAGTAGAAGCGGGGTGGCTTATAATGGAAAAAGTATCAATTAACCAACACGTGTCTTACTCAAAAATAATTCAAGGGTTTTATCGTGCTGATTGTTGGCACATGTCCAAGCAAGAATTAAATACATTTATTCATCAATTAGTAGCGCGTGGAGTTACAACGATGGACCATGCAGATATTTATGGAAAATACACAGTTGAACAAATGTTTGGAGAGGCTTTAAAGTTATCACCTCATTTAAGAGAGAAGATTGAAATTGTAACGAAGTGTGGAATTGTACAGCCTAATGATATTTTTCCAGATCAAACAGCACACCGATATGATTTAAGTAAAAAGCATATTACACGTTCTGTTGATCGTGCTTTGAAAAATTTGGGTGTAGATTCGATCGATACATTATTGATTCATCGCCCATCACCATTAATGAAACCATGTGAAATTACAGAAGCACTTCAAGATTTAGTTGAAGAAGGTAAAGTGAAGTCTTTTGGTGTATCAAACTTTAGACGTTCCCAATACGAATTGCTGAATGATTGTTTAAAAGATGACCGCTTTCATATCGCAGTGAATCAAGTAGAAATTTCACCGTATCATTTAGATGCATTCCACGATGGTACGATTGATGATATGTATAAAGATGATGTGAAATTAATGGCGTGGGGACCTTTTGCAGGAGGAAAGTTATTTGATCCAACTGATAAAAAATCACAACGTGTCCTTCCAGTATTAGAACGGCTTGCAAAAGAGTACAATACCCATGTCGCATCTATTATTGTCGCTTGGTTTCATAAACACCCAGCGTCTATCTTACCTATATTAGGCACGCATCGGATAGAACGTGTTGACCAAGCTATTCATGGATTAGACATTTCATTGAAAGAACAAGATTGGTTTGATATTTATACCGCAGCTCAGGGATATGATATACCCTAAGTCATTTAAAGGAGATTGAAATATGGCTCATGATTCTAAACGCCAACAATTTGTGTTTATGCGCAATATGATTGCGTTACCTTATGTTCTATTTGCCATTTTAATGATGATGGTGGTACTTTTTTCGCCACAATTAATTTGGTTTGTAGCAATAACGGGTGTGTTTATGGTCTATCACGTTATTGCCACGTTTATAGCATTTTTATTGAAGTACGGCAAAATTTGTTTAATATTACTCTTTATGACGCTTTGTGTTGTAGGGGGATTTGCTGCAATTCTTCACGTGTTTTTAACATTACATGCATAATCATGATAACAGTTCAGGCAGCCAATTTACGTAGGTGATTGCTGTCTGAAATATTTTTTTACAATTAACGAAAACGCTTTCATAAAATCAGTTCATTCCACGAGTACAATGGTATAATAAGGATGAAAAGAGTATAAGGGGGAGCATGTTGATGAAACGTAAAAAAGTCACAATAGTAGGGTCTGGACATACTGGCGCAACATTAGCATTTATTATTGCTACACATGATATTGCGGATGTTGTTTTAGTAGATCGCAAGAAGAACGAAGCACAAATCAAAGGGAAAACATTGGATATTTTACAAAGTGGTTCGATACTAGGGTTTGATACGCATGTAACATCCACAGTTGATTATGCTGAAACTGCTGATTCAGATGTCGTAGTCATAACTGCTGGTGTGCCACGATTGCCAGGTATGTCGAGAGATGAGTTGATTCAAACCAATGAACAAGTGATGATTGAAGTCACAGAACAAATTGTTAAATATTCGCCACACTGTAAAATTATTGTATTGACGAACCCTGTTGACGCGATGACATATACAGTATATCAACATTCTGGATTTTCAAGTGAACGTGTGATGGGCCAGTCAGGTGTGCTTGATTCAGCACGCTTTAATACCTTTGTAGCTGAGGCACTCAATGTAGCTGTAAATGACGTACATGGTATTGTTTTAGGTGGTCATGGTGATACTATGGTGCCACTCATTCGACACTGTCATGTAAATGGGGTGCCAATTACAGAACTTTTACCTCAAGAGAAAATTGATGACATTGTAAAACGTACGCAAGGTGGAGGCGCTGAAATTGTAAAATTATTGGGTGATGGCTCTGCGTACTATGCTCCTTCAGCAGCGGTTTATGAAATGATTGAAGCAATCATTTTGGATAAGCAACGCGTGCTACCAACTATCGCATATTGTGATGGGACATACGGTTTAGAAGATTTATACATTGGTGTCCCTACCGTTGTAGGTGGGAAAGGGATTGAAAAAATAATCGAGCTGGATCTTACTAGTGAGGAGAAACAACAATTTAAACATTCTGCAGAAGCGGTCAGTGCGTTAAAGTCAACTTTAAAAAGTGTACAAAAATAAAACTGACATAGCGTGGCGGTTGTAAAAATGTACAATGGTGCATATTGAGTTACACATAAAGCGGATGCTTAGTAAATGACTAAAAGCCTTCAAAGTTCATCTTAACATGAATTTTGAAGGCTTATATATTTAATATTTATGCCAAGCTTTGTACGATAACGCCGACAAAGGATACGGCATTTACAAGCATATGTAAAAATATGGAAACCGCAATGTTACAATTTGTGCGTATATACATTATAACGAAAAGTGTTGCCATGACTAGGTAAGGTATCACTTCAAGTGGTGATTGGGCGTTAGTTACATGTAACATAGCAAAAGTCACCACAGAAATACCCCCCATCACCCAAACGCCAAACTTTTTACCGAGTTCACCAATAATAACATGCCTAAAAAGTAGTTCTTCAGTAATGGGAACTAAAATCACTAAAACGATAAAAACTAAAGGCAACCAGGCTTTATCTTGAAATAATTCGACGATGCCTTTTTGGTTGACTGTAGTATCAAATTGCCAAGATTTAGGCAATAATTTGAAAGTGATGCTCATAACGATACTTACAACTACATATAAAATATAAGCGAATAAGACGAGTTTCATCTGTGATTGAAGTTCTCGTAATCGTTGGAAATTTTTTGTTTTGAGATGCTTCCGATGTGACCATATTAAGAATGATATCACAGATAAACTCGTGCATACACTCGTTAATAAAAACACCTTCGGATGTTCGATGTTATAGTTAAACAAAACCGGATGAATAGAATAAATTATAAAACTGAAAACCATAGCACTTATATAATAAATAACGAAGCCTAACAAATCTCTCCATGCAGGGCGAAGCGTTTTATGTTGATTCATACCAACCCTCCTTAAAAAATGAATACTTCTATTTAACCACAAAAAGTACTATATACAATAATACAAATTCAAAAAATGTAATAATATACATGTACTTTAAACGTAATTTTATATTTAAGGGGACTTTCCACTCTGGGTAGTGCCGTTCATAATAAAAAAGTTGAATTAAAAATAATCCGATGCCAAAAGGCATAAAGAACAACATGATTGCCCAATATAAAGGCCATTTAAGTTGGTAAAGCAATATTGACATAAGGCATTGTAAGATGATGAGCAATAGTAACACAGTCATGATTTTGTTCTCACTCCTTTCAAGCATAAGAGTAAGAGGCATTGCATCAGTGCAATTAATCCAATAAATGTTATCGCATGAGCATCTATCGATTTTAAAGTTGAAATAACCACAGAAAATGGATTGTTAATGAGATGCACACTATGGAATCTTAAAAAACGGCCCACATAAATGCCCAATCCATTCAATAACGTCATTCCTAATAAAATGATGTAGCGGGTCCATAACGGAAATGGTAAATGAAAGAGTTCTAAAGCAATAAGTGTAAAACAATATACCGCAAATAAAACACCTGTCACCAATAATCCAAAATGAATCCATTCAATCAAAACTAAACCGGATAAAAAGCTAAACGAAAATTGATTTAAATGTATAAGGTCTGTCACCATGTAGAATGTATTAGGTAACATCAGTATAAAAATGCCCAGATATATGAGAAATAATGGCCATTCGAATAACCGTTTAGGTACGAATAATTTTAGTAGATATGCGAGTTCTAAAGGGATATAGGCGAGTGTCAGATTTAATAATAAAAATTTGAAATGGTTCGGAACAACGAGTGTTGTGACGAATAAAAATACATATAAGAGCCGAGCGATATAACGCGCTTGCATCTCATCCCTCCTCGAAATTGATGAATATGATAAACTGAAACTAATCTTTATGCGATAATGGTTTTAAAAAGTACGTGCCCATAGACTTGATATCCGTCAAATACACTACGGAATATCTATTGAAATTTCAACTCATAACGCTTTCCAATTTATGTTGACTATTATATAATATGCTAACCATTTTTAATTGTAGGGGGTGTATTGAACCATGACAAAACAGTTTATCATTTTATATATGAATATATTTCTCATCTTTTTAGGCATTGGTCTTGTCATACCGGTATTGCCAATTTATTTAAAAGATTTAGGATTAACAGGTGCAGATTTAGGGGTTTTAGTAGCAGTTTTTGCACTTGCACAGATGGTAATCTCTCCCTTTGGTGGCACACTTGCAGATAAGTTAGGTAAAAAACTTATCATATGCATTGGATTAATTTTGTTTAGTTTATCAGAGTTCTTATTTGCGATTGGTCATACATTTCCTATTTTAATGATTTCTCGTGTGTTAGGTGGATTTAGTGCAGGTATGATTATGCCTGGCGTTACGGGGCTTATTGCCGATATTTCACCTGCGCAAGATAAAGCACGTAATTTTGGCTATATGTCTGCAATTATTTCTGCTGGCTTTATATTAGGTCCAGGTATTGGTGGATTTTTAGCAGAAATCTCTCACCGTGTACCCTTTGTTTTTGCAGGTATACTTGGTATTTTCGCATTTGTGGGTACCGTATTCTTTGTCAAAACATCTCAAGACACATCTACACAAGGCTTTACTACACTTGAGACACACAAATTAAGTCAGGTTAATTTAAAAATGTTTGTAACGCCTGCACTTTTAACCTTAATTTTAGCGCTTGGATTATCAGCATTTGAAACTTTATTCCCTTTATATACGGCAGACAAAATGGATTTTCAACCTTCAGATATCTCTATTGCAATAGTAGGCGGAGGCGTATTTGGAGCAATCTTTCAAATATTTTTCTTTGATAAATTAATCCGTCATTTTAATGAATTAACGTTTATTACGTATGCATTAATCTACTCTGCCATTGTATTAAGTTTTCTTATTTTTGCTTATTCATACTGGCAAGTCATGGTGATTTGTTTTATTGTGTTTATCGGTTTTGACTTAATCCGACCTGCGTTAACAAATTATTTTTCAAATATTGCAGGAGACCGACAAGGGTTTGCTGGGGGCATCAATTCTACATTTACAAGTATGGGCAACTTTGTGGGGCCTTTAATTGCAGGTGGGTTTTATGATTTGAATATTGAATATCCGTTAATCATGTCTATCGCATTTATGTGTTTAGGTTGTATCATTATATTTATTGAACAACGATTGAGGTCTCATTATAAAGCGTCTTGATTTGAGACTTGCATAGATATCCAATAAAGTAGTTATGTTTATAAAAAGTAGGAGCGACAAAGATGCATATTAAAATATTAGGATTTAACTTATTTCAAAAAGGGGGGACATCACGCAGTAATCTGAACTTACTACGTGCCCTTAAAGCAGCGAATCATACGGTCACATACATTAATTATGTACCATTTCGTAAGCGCCATGTCGAACACTTAAAAAAAACAGCTGTTCGCGAAATAGAGGGCGTAAATTTTGAAAGTTTTCATAATGTGAAATCTTTAACTGCGTGTGATGTGCTTATTTTAACAAGAGAAGATTTTTTTAAATATGCGCGTGAGGTGAAACGTCAAGCACCGACAATTCAAATTTTAGGTGAAATACATGCGCCTTTAGCATATATTAATCCATCTTTTGATTTGGCATTAGAAGCAATAGATGCAGTGCGTGTCAGTACGCCGGACATCGCAAAAGCGTTTGCATCACGATTTGAATATCCTTACGTTTTTCCGATGTATGTTAATACAGATCATATTGTCTTTCAACCTCAACCAAGTCCTAACACGAAAGCACTCATGATGAAAGCGCGTTTTGAGGATGCTATAAAAGACATTTCTTACGCTCTAAAGTTAATGCATTTCATTGTTTACACAAAAGGTCACCATGATGTTGAACTTCATATACAAGGGTATGGTCCTTCTTTAGAATTATATGAACAACTTATTACGTATTATCAATTAGAACGCCAAGTTTTTTTGAATGGAGACATACCAAAGCATGCGATATATATTTCAACTTCTCCTTATGAAACGTTAGGTTATTCTATACTAGAAGCAATTGGTGATGGCAACCAAGCATGCATCTATCCTGGAGATGACGCGGTACTAACATCGATTTATCAACCGTTTCACGCTGTCCATTTTTTAAATAAACAGTTAGAACATGATTACCAAGTTATTATGGCCACCATTCAAGAAACCTATACGGACACCATACGTAATGAAGACTTTCACTATTTTAATCAACAATTTCAATATGAGGACTATAGCGACACATTGTTAAGGCAATTGGCTGAAAAGGCGGATCAGCATGTGATAACGCCACATTTAATAGAAAAAACGCGTGTTGAACTGCCATTCTATTACAGTCGATATGTCGTAAAACATACCGTAAAAAAAGCGTTGAACCGTTTGCCTAATAGCTTTAAACGCGTACTGAATAAAAAGTCACGACTCTATCAATATATGCGTCGAGGGATATTTGCTGTAGAAAAACAAGTGAAACAACGACGTCAACAGCGCATACATCCTTCGCGTTCTCATGTGTTTATTGAATCTTTTCATGGCAAAAATTTTTCGGGCGATCCTAAAGCAATCGCACTTGAAATTCAGCGTCAATATCCTGACAAAGTTATATATGTTAGTGCTGCGAATGAATATGTTGATATTGAAATACGCCAATTTGATATGCAACCTGTTCGTTTTGGGTCACGTGAATACATTCAAGCGTTTGAACGTGCGCAATTTGCCGTGATTAATGGTAACTTGTGGGATCGTTTACTCAAACATCCAAAACAAACTGTGATTCAAACGTGGCATGGGATGCCTTTAAAACGGATGGTGAATGATTTGATGGATCCAGTAGAACGCCAACAACAAAGTGAAGCGTTCTTGCCTAGAATGTTAAAATGGGATGTTTTACTGTCGTGTTCAGAACGTTATGAAGCATTGATTTCAAGTGCGTTTAATTTATCTCAACATCCATCATTAAATATTTGGCGCGAGGGTGCACCACGTAACAGTATGCTTATTAGGCATCAAGAGGATGAGCATAAGCGTCACGACATTCAAGAAAAATATGTGGGGATAGCGACTCCGGAGAAACGATATATCTTATTTTGTCCAACATGGCGTAAATCGCAACGTCAAAATGTGTCAGAACTTGATTTGAAGACGCTTGTGCATTTATTACCTGACAACTATGAAGTCATTGTGAAACTACATCCAAATGAAGGTCATTTGTATACTACTTATCGTAATATGGATTCGCGTATTCATTGCTTTATGAATGAATGGGTAGACATACAAGAATTATACTTAATATGCGACGCGCTCATTACAGATTATTCATCAGCGTTATTTGATTACGCACATTTAAATCGTCCAATAATCGTATTAGATGAAGATACACAGGATTATCATCAAACTGTGGGCTTTTATTTTGAATTGGATGAAATGGTTTCCGTGAAACAATGTACTGCAAATGCAGAAGTCATTGCAGATTACATCTTAAAGCATAAAAGCGTAGACCATTCGGCTATTATTCGTAAATTCATGGTATTGGATCATGAAGCATCTGATAAAAATATCGTAAATCACATGTTTAGTGATAAGTAGGAGAGGACTTATAGTGAAAAAAACGAATGCAATGCGACTCTTAGATAAGCACAAGGTAACGTATGATGTACGCGCATTTGAAGTGAGTGAGGCACATATGGATGGGGAAATGGTGTCATCAAAAATCGGTGTGCCCCCTCACCAAGTTTTTAAAACACTAGTCTTAGAAAATGAGAAGCGCGACCATTTTGTTTGTGTCATCCCTGTGAGTGCGCAACTCGATTTAAAATATGCAGCGCAACAATTTCGTCAAAAGAAATTACAATTAATGCCTCTTGATGATTTAAAACGTGTAACGGGTTATATTCGTGGAGGGTGCTCGCCTTTAGGAATGAAGCGATTGTTTCCGACAATTATCGATCTTACAGCATTTTCACAAGATGTCATATATGTTAGTGGGGGTCAACGTGGCGTCCAAATAGGCGTTGCGCCAAAGACGCTCGCAACCATTGTAAATGCACAATGTGCACACATTTCAATCGCAAATAATTGAGTAATAATTTGACACATGTAGTGGTTTCGCAATGAAATCGCCCAACATGTGTCATTTTTATATCATTTTATGATTGTTTATGATTGTTTGTGAAAGAAAATGATTGATTTTTGGAAACGCATTCATTATACTGTAAGAGAAATGAGGTGGAGGCATGTTAACTGAAAAACGTCATGAGATGATTATTGCTGCACTTACACAACATCACTTTTTATCATTACAACATTTAATGGAGTACACAGGGTGTAGCGCGTCTACCATTCGTCGGGATTTAACGAAGCTACAAGATGAAGGTGTTTTAATTCGTGTTCATGGTGGGGCTAAACTGAGTCAAGTACAACATGAACTCGCATTAGATACAAAGCGAACGCAACATATTGATGAAAAAATACACATTGCTAAACAAGCAGCATCAATGATTAAAGATGGCGATAGTATTTATATTGATGCAGGTTCTACAACGTTAGAGATGATTGCGTATATTGATGCGCAAGATGTGACTGTAGTCACTAATGGTCTACCTCATGTCGATGCACTGATTAAAAAAGGTTTGCGTCCAATAGTTGTCGGAGGAACAATTAAAACGACAACAATGGCAGTTGTAGGTGTAAGAGCCGCCGACAGCTTAAAGCATTATTCATTTAATAAAGTTTTTTTAGGTATCAATGGCATTGATTGTGATGCAGGGTTCACTACACCTGATGAACAAGAAGCATTAATGAAAGAAAATGCGATGAAACAAGGGTTACAGACATATATTCTCGCTGATGCATCTAAATTTCATCAAAGTTACTTTGCACGAATTTATACGCAAGACGAACCAATTATTATCACGTCCCAAAAGGCGATGGATACGATTGATCTCAATCGTTTTAAAGCCAAATATGAATTTTTAGGAGGAGCAGAATGATATATACAGTGACTTTGAACCCATCAATTGATTATATTGTCTTTCTAGACGACTACCACACTGGTAAATTAAATCGTTCAACCGCAACGGCTAAATTTGCAGGTGGCAAAGGGATTAATGTATCAAGAGTTTTAAATACACTCAACGTTCCTTCCGTTGCGTTAGGGTTTATTGGTGGATTTCCAGGCCGATTTGTTCAAACGCAATTAGAAACGTCAGGTATTCCAACGCAGTTTACTGAGGTAGATGAAGATACACGCATTAATATCAAGCTGAAAAGTGACGATGAGACAGAAATTAATGCGCCTGGTCCACATATAACACAACACCATTTTCAAGATTTACTTAATCGTATCGCTCAAACAACAGAAAACGATATCGTTGTTTTAGCCGGCAGTGTGCCAAGTAGCTTGCCGCAATCAACGTATGCGGAGATTGCTAAAGTTGTAGAACAAACAGGAGCAAGACTTGTTGTAGATGCTGAAAAAGGATTGATGGAAGGAATATTACCGTATCATCCTTTACTTATTAAACCAAATCAACATGAACTTGAAGAGATGTTTCATACACAAATCACTACTGATCAAGAAGTGATTCACTATGCTACAAAACTTCTTCATAAAGGTGCACAAACCGTGCTCGTTTCACTTGGAGGAGACGGTGCGATTTATGTTGATCAACACTGTGCATATAAAATATTAGCGCCGAAAGGGACCGTGGTGAATACGGTAGGTGCTGGGGATAGTACGGTTGCAGGTATGCTTGCAGGTTTATCATTATCACTTTCAATCGAAGCGCAATTAGAACTGGCTATCGCAGCAGGCTCAGCGACCGCATTCAACGATGATTTGGCAGAACGTGATGCAATACAATCATTACAATCAAGCGTGTCAGTGACACCATTAAATAAGGAGGGGTAACATGAGAATTACAGAGTTACTCACGAAAGAAACCATTGCGATGGACTTAACAGCAACAGATAAAAAGAGTGCGATTAAGGAACTTGCATCGCAACTCGACAAGGCTGGAAAATTAAATGATGTCTCAGCATTTATTGAAGGGATTGAAAATCGCGAACGTCAAAGTTCAACTGGAATTGGAGAAGGTATTGCGATACCTCACGCTAAAGTTGCAGCTGTAGCACAACCGGCCATTGCATTTGGTAAATCGAAAGCGGGTATCGATTATGACAGTTTAGATATGCAGCCCGCACATTTATTCTTTATGATTGCAGCACCAGAAACAGGCGCACAAACACATTTGGATGCATTGGCAAAATTGTCAGGTATTTTAATGGATGAGGCAGTTCGTGCCCGTTTGTTAGACGCAACTACGCCTGAAGAAGTGTTGGCGATTATTAATGAAGCAGATGATGAAGCAACAGATGAAAATAGTGATATTCAAGAAACAGTGGCACCCTCAAACAATGACGAACCTTATGTTTTAGCGGTGACAGCTTGTCCAACAGGTATCGCGCACACATTTATGGCACGCGATGCATTGAAGAAACAGGCAGATCAAATGGGCGTTAAAATGAAAGTTGAAACGAACGGTGCAGGTGGTATTAAAAATAAATTAACTGATGAAGATATTGCGCGTGCAACTGGAATCATTGTTGCTGCCGATGTTCACGTGGAAATGAATCGTTTTGATGGTAAAAATGTCGTTCAAGTTCCAGTAGCAGATGGCATTAAGCGTCCTGAAGCGTTGATTCAAAGCGCCATGGATTCAAATAGAAAACCTTTCGTAGCAGAAGGGCGTCATGACAACTCTGAGTCAAAAGAAGAAAAATTAGGAATAGGTAAAACGATTTATAAACATTTAATGAATGGTGTTTCAAATATGTTACCGCTTGTCATCGCGGGTGGTATATTAATGGCTATTGTATTTATGATCGGACCAAACGCGTTTGATCCAAAAAGCTCGGACTATCATCCATTTGCGGCAACGTTATGGGAAATAGGGAATAAAAGTGCCTTTGCCCTTATTGTACCTATTTTAGCTGGATACATTGCACGAAGTATCGCAGATAAACCAGGTTTTGCTGCTGGTTTAGTGGGTGGTATGTTAGCTGTGACAGGTGGTTCTGGATTTATCGGTGGGATTATTGCCGGTTTCTTAGCAGGTTATTTAACGCAAGGGATTAAAGCATTAACGAAAAATTTCCCACCGATGTTAGAAGGTTTAAAACCGACATTAATTTATCCGATTTTCTCCGTTCTTATTACAGGCTTATTAATGATTTATGTATTTAATACGCCTGCAGCATGGTTAAATGAAGCACTTCAAAATGGACTTAACGGACTCTCAGGTTCTAACATTGTTATTTTAGGTATTGTAATTGGCGCGATGATGGCTATCGATATGGGTGGTCCATTCAATAAAGCAGCATATGTCTTTAGTACGGCTGCGTTAACAGCAGGAAACGCTGCACCGATTACTGCAGCCATGGTTGGCGGTATGGTACCACCTATCGCAATTGCCTTTGCCATGATTATCTTTAAAAGAAAATTCACGAGAGCACAACGTGGCTCTATTATTCCGAACTTTGTGATGGGCGCATCATTTATTACTGAAGGTGCGATTCCATTTGCTGCAGCAGATCCGTTACGTGTGATCCCATCCATGATGTTTGGATCAGGTATTGCCGGTGGATTAGCATTATTATTTGGTTCACGTATTCAAGCACCACATGGTGGTTTAGTTGTTATTTTCGGCACAGATATCAGTCATGCGCTATTTACAATAATAGCAATCTTAATCGGTGCGCTCGTAAGTGCTGTGCTTTATGGTATGTTAAAAAAGAATACTGAGACAGTTCAAGCTACGAAATAAATATCACATTTGCATGATAGTATCATAATTTAGTAGTTAAGACACGAAGTTTGACATTACATTCAACCTCCAAGGCTCATGGATATGACACTTGGGGGTTTTTTATCTTTAGATCACATATTTTTATAGTTACGTGTTCATTTTTTACCTGAAAAACAATATTTTAAAATCGATAAAACCCAACACAATCTTCACTTGAATTAGGTTGTCAGGGTGAGTATTTATAGTATAATTTCACTAAGAATTATGCTATGATAAAATTAATATTTTTGCGTCTGGAGGGAGCTCAATGGGAAGGATTTAACATCAAGAACGGCACTAGCACAACGAATTAAATTTTTGATGTCATCGCCTTACATGAGCGATGCAAAATAACGGAGGTGAATCCCTTTCTATAAGGGAACTAATTGGATAGTACGACCATATTATATTTAACAATATTTGTAGCATTAATTGCATTAACCACAGTATTCGTGGGTTCGGAGTTTGCGTTAGTAAAAGTGCGTGCTTCACGTGTGGAACAACTCATTGCTGAAGGTAACGGCAATGCAAGAGTTGTGAAAAAAATGATTTCAAATCTAGACTATTATTTATCTGCATGTCAATTGGGTATTACAGTGACGTCGCTTGGATTAGGATGGTTAGGTGAACCATTATTTGAACGTATTTTACATCCTGTCATCGAATTATTACATTTACCGAATGCATTAGTCGCAACCATCTCGATTGTGACAGCATTTATCATCGTAACCTATATCCATGTGGTCGTCGGAGAACTTGCACCTAAAACACTCGCAATTCAGTATACAGAAAATATTGCGTTATTGTATGCGCGTCCACTTTACATTTTTGGTTTAATCATGAAACCATTAATTTGGCTAATGAATGGTTCTGCACGCTTGATTATTCGTTTATTCGGTGCAGACCCTAATGCAGGTAACGAAGCGATGTCTGAAGAAGAACTAAAAATCATTATGAATAATAGTTATCATGGTGGCGAAATCAACCAAACAGAACTTGCATATATGCAAAATATATTTTCATTTGATGAACGTCATGCTAAAGATATTATGGTACCGAGAACACAAATGATCACATTAAATGAACCGTTTAATGTTGATGAATTACTCGAAACGATAAAAGAACATCAATTTACACGTTATCCAATTACTGAAGATGGAGATAAAGACCATATTAAAGGGTTTATCAATGTAAAGGAATTTTTAACAGAATATGCTTCGGGCACACCGATTAAAATAGGGAACTATATTCATGAGTTGCCGATGATTTCAGAGACGACAAGAATTAGCGATGCATTGATACGAATGCAACGTGAACATGTTCATATCAGTTTAATCATTGATGAGTATGGCGGTACAGCTGGGATATTAACTATGGAAGATATCCTTGAAGAAATTGTAGGCGAAATTAGAGATGAATTTGATGATGATGAAGTCAATGATATCGTCAAATTGGATGACAACACATATCAAATTAATGGACGTGTATTATTACGTGATCTTGAAGAAGAATATGGAATAGCGTTTGAAGATTCAGATGATATTGATACCATCGGTGGTTGGTTACAATCTCAAAATACAGAGCTTGAACAAGACGACTATATTGATACGCAATATGATCGATGGATTGTTTCCGAAATTGAAAACCATCAAATTATCAGTGTATTATTACGTTATGAATGTCATGAAGAGCGTCATCGCATTGGTGATGAAGACGACGAGACACTAGAAAACGCTCAAGATAAATAATAAAAAAACGGACATGTTTGCTTATCTATATGATGTATAAGTAAGTGTCCGTTTTCTTTTCTTAATGCTCTAAGCGAATGTAATATAAAAATGGTTGAATCTTATCAAATGTTCACTTTTCGCTAGATGTCAGAGTACTTATATTGGTATAGTTAAAGGAAGAGTGACAACATTTTTTAGTTAAATATGTTAAAATATCAGCGCATTGTGATACGCAAACAGCGTTGATTGTTTTGTACGCTTATAAAAAAATAAAGTGGAGATAAGTAGGTGCACTATAATGAAATTGAGAGTCATCGTACCTTGTTATAACGAGACGGAAATAATAAAAGAAACCATTACTAAATTAACGTCAATTTTAGATGAAGCCTCTAAGTTAAAGTCATTTGATTATGATGTCTTGTTTGTTGATGATGGAAGTAAAGACAATACAATTGAAATTCTACAAAATGCTGCAGCGTCTAATGCTAAAGTAAAATATCTTTCTTTTAGTCGTAACTTCGGTAAAGAATCTGCCATGATTGCTGGATTTGAACATAGTACAGACTGTGATGCCGTGGTCATGATTGATGCCGATTTACAACATCCGCCTGAACTCATTCCTCAAATGGTCGATATGTATCGTGAAGGATACGACCAAGTGATCGCCAAACGTAATCGTGAAGGTGAAAATGCTCCTCGTAAATTCATGACACGTATTTACTACAAAATGATTAATTATTTTGTTGAAGAAATCCACTTAGAAGATGGTGTGGGTGATTTTAGATTACTCAGTCAGCGTGCGGTCCAATCACTTGTGAGTTTAAGTGAATATAATCGTTTTTCAAAAGGATTATTTGCATGGATTGGTTATAATACAAAAGTCATCACGTATAAAAATGTAGAACGTGAAGCTGGAGAATCAAAATGGTCTTTTGGTAGTCTACTGAATTACGCGATTGATGGTTTAATTTCATTTAATAATAAGCCTTTGCGTACGATGATTTATTTAGGTTTCATTATCTTTATGATGAGTATGCTTTATGTGGCGTATTTATTGTTTGATACCATTACACATGGTGTATCCGTACCAGGATATTTTACTATCATTGCAGCAGTATTATTTATCGGAGGCATTCAACTGATATCGATAGGGGTTATTGGTGAATATATCGGTCGCATCTATTACGAAGTGAAACGAAGACCCAAATATATCGTTCAAACTTCAAACCTACAACCTCCAAAAATGACACATGATCACGAATAATAGCAATGAAAAAAACTTTAAGTATCGGATATTATTCTATACTCAATAGGGATTGGGGCGTAACAATCCTGTAAATCAACTTAGCCAATAAAATTCATTCTTTTTACGCTCCCTATAAAGTAGACACTTAAAAAGTGAAAACTTTATAGGGGCTTTTTATATGAGGAGAAGCATCGTCAATGAAAACTTTACTTTAATTGTTTCCTTTGCTGAAACTTTTGAGGTGATTCGACTAGAAAAGCGAGCGTTAGGAAGAGTCGAAATTGAAATGATTAATCACTCCACTCATAGTTGTATGAGATTTTAAGTATAAAGCGATGCATCGCTATCGTTTGCAATATGGAACATTACCAATGATATATGAATAAAAAAAGACAAACTTGCTTTTAGTAAGCAAAGTTTGTCATTAATCATCTTAAAAAAATTTAAATTCTAGCGTTTTTTACCACGTAAAGCGCCTAAAATTAAAGAAATAAGTACGATAAGAATAATTGAACCAATTAAAGCTGGTAAAATGTATACGCCACCTAAAGATGGACCCCAATGACCAAGTAACGCTGTACCTAACGCTGAACCAACAAGACCAGCGATAATGTTACCAATAATACCACCAGGAATATCTTTACCTAGGATTGCACCGGCTGCCCAGCCGATAAGTCCACCTACGATTAACATTAAAATAAAGCCCATTTAAAAAACCTCCTTTATGCCTAAGCTATTGTCTTGATACATATACCACGTTTAAACAAAATCTAATCATCAATTTTTAAATTTTGTATAATTTTTCTAAAGTGATAAGGACAAAAAAGCAAAAATGGATGGTTAAAATGACATACCATTGCGGTGTCAATAAGGATAGGACGGTAAGTCCGAGTATCATAAAAAAAGTACCAATCCATAGAGGATTTTTAACTTTAATTTTTTTATAAAAGTTTTGAAAGTAAGGTGAATGAAAAGAACTCGAAAAAAACAAAATGCCCCCGAATATAAAAATGGTCGGTGCTGCAAATGGCACGGACATATAGTACGATTCATCACCAGTTTGGTAGGTAATTAATAATGTCATGCTTACCATAATTGTAAAAATCGCCAACAGAAATTTTTGTTTATACACTTTAAACGGTGTCTCTTGACGATCAACATAAAAATGAATGATGGTCCAAGCAATATACATGAACATTGCAGCTAAGGAGATAAAGGTAACTTTCCCTAATAGTATTTGATTTAAAAAACTATTGATTGCAATCGCTAACAATGCGCTACTAAATCTAAATGACTGAAATTGGTTTTTATATAAATCGAACATTAAAATAATGCCGACGACTACAATATTCAATATAACAAAAAGGACCATTGTATTCTCCTATCTTTTAGTTCATCTTTTCATTATAACAATAAGATGTTGAGATAGCATGTGAAATGGTCCTTTTTTATTTATTTAATTTCTTATAATTTATACGCCTTTTTTATTGCTCCATAGTAACGTATGTAGTTGAGGTAATACGAATACATTGTTCATTGACGGGTCTGTCATGACACGATCAATTAAAGTTTCATATCGAGCAAGTAATTTATCTGTATGATGGTCTACGTCAGTTTCTAAATAAGGATTACCAACTTGTAAATAAAATGGCAGGTGAGGATAACGGTGATGTATTGTCTGAGCGAAATGGTAATCGTCATCATTAAAAATAACAACTTTTAAGTTCATCGTTTCAGGTATACATTGGTCAATGACTGAATCTAAAATATCTAAATTTTGTTTCATACCTGAACTTGGTGGTTTTGGTGATACTGTTAAATCATTAATTTGACGCATCCAAGGTTGATATTTACTTCCTTGCGTTTCCAGTGCCGTTTGAATGTCTTGAGATTGAAATAAATCGACGAGTGCTTGAATGCCTTTAATTAAGGCGGGGTTACCACCAGATATTGTCACATGATTAAATTGATTACCGCCAATGGCTTTAAGTTCATGTAAAATCGCTTCGGGTGTCATCATCCGAATTTCATCTTTTGCACTACCGTCCCATGTGAATTTAGAATCACACCAACTACATCTGAAATCACATCCAGCCGTTCGTACAAACATCGTTTTTCGTCCAATGACGCGGCCTTCACCTTGAATCGTAGGGCCAAATATTTCTAATACAGGTATTTTAACCATGTGGTGTCTCCTTCTTCTTTGGTCGGTAAACGACATAACTCGAAGGCGTTTCTCTTAAAAATACTTGTACACATTGCGGTTGATGTGGAAGGGTTGCTAAATGTGATGAGACAATACCGTAAATCGTTTCGGCAACAATTTCAGTAGAAGGCGACTTCCCTTTAAAAAGTGGTAAATCATTTAATAAATGATGATCGAATTGATCGTGTACCAATTGTTTTAACGTGCTGAAATTAACGAGAAATCCTAAATCATCGAGTACATCACCAGCAATAGTTAAATTCACAAAATACGTATGACCATGGACACGCTCGCATTTTCCAGCACGTTTATCACAAATGGCATGTGCTGCTGAAAAGTTAAAATCTTTATTCAGTTCATAAATATAATTGTGAGAGACTTGGGGATACATTTGATGTAGCATTATGATTGCACTCCTTTCTCGTTTAAATAGGCTTCTAAGCCTTTTTGTCTTAATAGACATGCAGGACATTCACCACATCCATCAGCAATCACACCGTTATAGCATGTTAAAGTTTGTGTTCGAATATAATCCAATGCGCCAAGTTCATCGCTTAAAGCCCAAGTTTCTTTTTTATTTAACCACATGAGTGGGGTGTGTATGACAAAGTCTTTATCCATAGCGAGATTCATCGTCACATTCATAGATTTTATAAATGCATCTCTACAATCTGGATAGCCAGAAAAGTCAGTTTCACATACACCAGTGATGATATGCTTTGCATTAATTTGATAGGCAAGTGCACCTGCAAAAGATAAGAAAAGTAGGTTACGTGCTGGAACAAAAGTGTTAGGTACACCATCCGTTGTATCTATCGTCATATCGTGAGAAGTTAATGCATTAGGTGAAAGTTGACTTAAAAGTGACATATCTAGAACGTGATGTTTCAATCCTTGTTCAGCCGCAATCTTTTTTGCGACTTCAATTTCTTGGGCATGGCGTTGTCCGTATTCAAAAGTGACAAGTTCAACTTCTTTAAAATGTGCTGTCGCATAAAAGAGGCAAGTGGTACTATCTTGACCTCCACTAAAAACGACAAGTGCTTTTTCATTTTGAAGCACGTCAGACATAAAAAACCGCTCCTTTTTAGAGAAGCTCCTATAAATGTTATCAACACAATTGAGTTTAGCATCGAAGTGGTTTTCTATCTTATTATACGCAGCGAATTTTAAACGTATATTAAAGGGGGAGACGTTGTATCATGTTTAAACTCATTGTAGTATATGAGAAGGGTGTGGACTTCAATCCAAGTTGCCTTCTCTCTTCGTCCATAAAAAAAGCCTGTCTTCTTATTTGAAAAGACAGACAGGACTAGACCAAATCATGTGATGATATCATTTCACATCACGAAAAGGTGTCTAGTTTTTTATAGAGGGTTAATTGCTAGGAACCTCTGTCTTTTAGTTACGTTCCATACTTTAATACATTTATTAAGAGAAAGCAAGATGAAAATTTGATAACCCCTTTGTCAATCACTCTCACATCTGTGATAATAGATTTATTATAGAAAAATGAGGCGAATTAACATGATAGTAATGATAGATAATAAAGATTCGTTTACATATAATGTTGTTGATTTAATATATCAAGCGACATCATGCCATGTTGAAGTTATTGATATTCATGATGTAAACATCGATACACTTCAACGCATGCAACCTGAAGCCATTGTGATTTCCCCTGGACCTGGCACTCCGAAAGATTATCCAATATTGTTTGATGTTTTAAAGCATTTTGAACAACAATGTCCCATACTCGGGGTATGCCTAGGATTTCAACTGATTGCAGCATTTTACGGGTGTCACATCATTAAAGCTCCTTGGCCTATCCATGGACATACAACAACGATGTATCACAATCAAAGTGATTTATATGAAGGGCTGCCTTCTCCGTTTAAGGTGATGCGTTACCACTCTTTAATGATAGATATCGCAACATTGCATAATCCTTTAACGATAACAGCGAAAAATGACGACGGCATTGTGTTAGGTATTAAACATGATCATTTACCTATTTATGGGGTGCAATATCATCCCGAATCTATTTTGTCAGAATATGGCTGCACTCAAATGAACAACTTCTTTAGTAAGGTAGGTTTAAAACATGGTTGCCACATTTAATTTTCAATATTACGCTAACCCATATGAGACGGAACAATTACAGTACATATTTGACAACTGTTTTTATCATTCTATCGCTAGGGACCTCTCAGAAGTTGGAAATGTCATTAGCGAAGCTGAAACATATCAAAAAGCGGGATATTATGTTGTGATTTATTTACCCTACGAAGCCGCAAGTTACTATAACAACAATTTTAAAGTGAAAAAGCCAGAAGATGGGATTTATGCCGCTTGTTATGTCTATACCAACCCAGTACATGGTAAGTTTGACGTGACGAGAGATGTTCCAAACGCAATGAATTTCACCTTTACAGAAACAAAAACGCATATTCAAAATCAAATTAAACGTATTCATCAAGAAATCATAGAAGGTGAAACGTATCAAGTGAATTATACGACGCGATTAGAAGCATCTCAATCCATGACGATTCAATCATTATATGCGAAACTGACATCTAAAATGAATGGGCACTATACGGCGATGATAGATACTGAAGCGTTAAAAATTGCTTCTATTTCACCAGAATTATTTTTCCAAGTTGGACCTTTTCAAGACGCAACACGAACAATTGTTAGTAAACCTATGAAAGGAACAATGCCACGAGGAGCGACGCAACATGATGATTTACATAATGAAACCACATTACAGACCTCGCCAAAAGACCGTGCTGAGAATGTTATGATTGTAGATTTATTACGAAATGATATTACACGTATTGCGACGCCGGGTACAATTCGTGTGCCAAGGTTGTTTGATGTGGAACGCTACCCTACCGTTTTTCAAATGACATCAATGGTGACGGGAGATGTAGACGAGACAGTTACGTTAAATGATATGCTACGTGCGTTGTTTCCATGTGGCTCAATTACAGGTGCCCCTAAAGTGAATACGATGCGTATCATAGATGAATTAGAAGATGCACCTAGACATATTTACTGTGGGGCACTAGGCCTTTGCTTGCCTGATGGACGTGCTGTTTTTAACGTTCCAATACGTACGGTACAGTATGTTAATCAGAAAGCCATCTATGGGGTGGGTGCAGGAATAACAATTGATTCCGATGTTGATATGGAATATGCAGAGTTTAAGGATAAAACTAAAATATTAGAGGGATAAGCGATGGAGCTATTTGAAACGATGCGTTTAGAACAAGGTCATATTTTGCGAGAAGCGTACCACCGAAATCGTATTAAGCAAGCATGTACTGATTTGAACTTTGAATTTAATGAAGCGGCATGGTCCAAATGTATATACCGCTTTCAAGAAAAGTTTCAAGTCGGCACATATCGCGTTAAAATAATCGTCGATGATAAGGGGAGGATTCATGAAGCGTATGCCCCTTTACCCGACACCACTGTGATGTCAGCGCGCTTAAAAAAAGTGGCGCATTCGACACCAATGTGGCAAAGAATATATAAAACGACAGAACGCGACTATTTAAAACATACACATGAGACACAATTAATTTTACTTTATAATGACAATGAAAAAATTTTAGAATTTGATATTGGTAATGTCGTCGTTGAATATGAAGGGCTTTATTACACGCCACCTTATGAAAATGATTTTCTTCGTGGATGTATGCGCCAATCATTACTTGATGAAGGTCAAATAACAACAAAATTATTGAATATCCATTCATTAAAGCAATTTCTACATCAAGGTGGTAAACTATGGATGATAAACAGTTTGAGAGGTTGGGTACCTGTACAACTGAGTGACATTTAGAAGGTGAGCTGTGTGATACTTTTATATCTATTATGTATTATCAGTTTGTTGTGGTTAGGGCAATGGATGAATCATCAATTATTAAATCGACAATTAGAATGGCTTGCGTATCTGTGGCTTATATTAGTGCTCTGTATGCAAGGTGTTTTAATATACCATTTTGTAAAAGCGATTTTGAAATGGCTCATGTTTATTTTAAAGTTATTCTATAAATAATTACTGGAGTGAATATCATGAAGGTTTATAGCCAAGGCGATCAAGCGATTGTCGTTTCATTAAAAGGTGCACTGACACCCGAAGCGACAGAGCGTTTATTAGTGTTACGCCAATATTTATTGGAACAAAACTATCCATTTATTACGGAAATCGTTCCAACTGAAACAGACATGCTTATCTCATATGACGCAAGACAAATGATGAAACATTTAAATGTAACTTCGCCATTTTTACATATGAAATCTTTAATAGAAAAGATTGACTTAAGTCATAAAACTTGGGATGAAAAGCGTCATTGTATTAGAGTGCCCATCTATTATGGAGGAGAGTATGGTCCGGATTTTGACTCGATTTTAGAAGAGCTTGGTATTACACGTGAAACGTATATTCAACAGCATACTGCGCCCGAATATTTCGTATCTATGATGGGCTTTTCGCCAGGTTTTCCATATTTATCAGGATTACCAGAAGCACTTGCTGTTAATCATACTGCTAAAGAAAAACAATATATACCGGCTGGTTCTGTCATATTAGAGAATAAAAAATGTGGTATTACTACGACGGATACTTATGAAGATTGGCTCGTGATAGGCTATACACCTTTAAAACTCTTTGATGTTCATCGCGAGGATATGGTACTCATGTCTATTGGTGATCACGTTAAATTTTATGATGCCGAAGAAAGAGGTGGGGCACGATGACAATCATCATAGAAGAAGGCGGCTTATTTTCAAGCTTTCAAGATTTTGGACGTGTGGGATATGAACATTTAGGTGTCATTCGAAGTGGTGCGTTAGATGTGCTCGCACATGAAATCGCGAACCGACTAGTGGGGAATGATAAAAATGAAGCGACACTTGAAATGACGAATCAAATGGCACGTATTCGTTTTACAGAACCTACATTAATCGCGCTATCAGGCGCACAAGCTATTGCGCAAACACAAGATATGCGCGTCAAAATTAATACGTTATATTTAATGAATAAAGGCGATGTGTTGTCTTTTGATCATATCAAACGTGGTGCGCGTGTCTATATGGCTGTCGCAGGTGGCTATGAAGTAGATCAATGGCTAGGCTCCACTTCAACGGACATCATTTCTCAAATGGGTGGCTTCCATGGCCATACGTTAAAAGACGGTGACGAAATTCAAATGAAGCGTGATTATAATGAGCGTCATCATAAATTATTTGAAAACCTTGAAGAAACAAGACATACGGATTGGGGAGTTGATGGGTATGCACTCTCATTTAATTACCTTTCAGATGTCGTGCATGTTATTCCTAATAAAGGGACTGAAGACTTTGATGACAAGATTTTAACGCAATTTACCCGCGGTGAATATCGTGTGACAAGTAAAGCGAATCGTATGGGCATTGTTTTAGAAGGTGCACCCATTAAAGCGTATTATAAGGGGTTTCCACCACATCGTTCTGTAAAACGTGGCACGATTCAAGTAAAAAAAGATGGGTCACCTATCGTATTGTTAAATGATCATTACACTTTAGGAAGTTACCCTCAAATAGGTACTATTGCAACGTATCATCTCACGAAAATCGCCCAAAAAAGACAGGGCTCTAAAATTAAGTTCCAATTCATAGATGTTCTTCAAGCTGAACAAAACCTCGTTAAATATCACAAATGGATTAAACAGTTGTTCCACGGTATTGAATATCGTATGCAAAGTGAAATGTTAAAATAAATACTATAGTGTGAATAAGAGGAAAGGTAAAGGAAGGTCGCGCATACCATTTCTTTACCTTTTTATTTATAATTTAACAAATGAATCCCAAAGTGACGTCTATCTTTACAGTAATTAGAATGAAACGATGATGTTATAGGTTGCTATGGTTGCGTTTTAATTTTCTACAACTGTAGGCCGAGTACAAATCATACTATAGCCGTTATAATGAATGTTATTGAATAAATAGACACCATTGTTAAGGGGTTATGAACTACGTATAAATACAAGATGATTTTAATTTTGAGTAAATATAAATTTATTCGAAATAAAGCCTAAAAACCCTTTTTCACTTGAAAAATGACACTAATTCGTATATATTGTTATATTGAACTTACATATGTTTATTACGAAAATGTTACAATTATAAAGAGAATTCAATTTATTTATTGATAAAATGAACTTGATTGAGATGCAGAAAAAAATATGAACTTAAACTGTGCTAAATGCACCATATGAGATGAAAATATGGGGGAACATGAATGGAAAATAATAGAAAGAAGATAGGGATTTTCACGTTTTTCTTATTAATGGTATTAACAATTTCACTAAAAACGTATTTCGCCTATTATGTTGACTTGTCACTCGGTGTTAAAGGACTTACACAGAATTTAATTTTATTAATGAATCCTTATAGCTTACTTGCACTTATTTTAAGTGTATTCTTATTCTTTAAAGGTCGAAAAGCATTCTGGTTAATGCTTACTGGCGGTTTCTTATTGACGTTTTTATTATATGCGAACGTCGTATACTTCCGATTCTTTTCAGACTTTTTAACGTTTAGTACGTTAAATCAAGTCAGTAATGTCGACTCAATGGGTGGTGCCGTTGGTGCATCATTCCAAAAGTATGATTTTGTGTATTTCTTAGATATTATCGCTTACTTGTATATTTTAATTTTTAAACAAAAATGGTTAAGCTATAATGTTTTCCATAAAAAGTTTATTCCAGTTGTAATGGCAACTGCGGTCGCACTATTTTTCTTAAACTTAGCGTTTGCAGAAACAGATCGCCCGGAATTATTAACACGTACATTTGATCATAAATATTTAGTGAAGTATTTAGGTCCTTATAACTTCACCGTTTATGATGGGGTAAAAACAATTCAAAATAACCAACAAAAAGCTTTGGCTTCTGAAGATGATTTAACACGTGTATTAAACTATACAAAACAAAAACATACAGCACCTAATATGGAATATTATGGTAAAGCCAAAGGTAAAAATATCATTAAAATTCATTTGGAAAGTTTCCAAACGTTTTTAATTAACAAAAAAATTAACGGTCATGAAGTCACACCATTTTTAAACAAATTGTCTTCAGGCCAAGAAGATTTTAGATATTATCCAAACTTCTATCATCAAACAGGTCAAGGTAAAACGTCTGATGCTGAATTCACGATGGATAATAGCTTGTACGGCTTGCCACAAGGTTCTGCGTTCTCATTAAAAGGGGACAATACGTATCAGTCTTTACCGGCTATCCTTAAACAAAAAGAAAATTACACATCTAATGTGATGCACGGTGACTACAAAACATTCTGGAACCGTGATCAAGTATATCGTCATTTCGGCGTTGATAAATTTTATGATGCAACGTACTATGATATGTCACCTGAGAACTTAGAAAACTTAGGTTTAAAAGATAAAGAGTTCTTTAAAGAATCAGCAGACTATTTAGACAAAGAAAAACAACCATTTTATTCTCATTTAATTACTTTAACGAACCACTACCCATTTACATTGAGTAAAGAGGATGCCTCTATTCCACCAGGCAATACGGGTAACTCTACAGTAGATGGTTATATTCAAACAGCTCGTTATTTGGATGAATCGGTAGAAGCATTTATTAACGACTTGAAAAAACGTGGTCTTTACGATGACTCAGTGATTATTATGTATGGTGACCACTATGGTATTTCTGAAAATCATAATAAAGCGATGTCACAACTTCTTGGTGAGCCAATTACACCAGCCAAGTTTAATGATTTAAATAAAACTGGTTTCTGGATTAAAGCACCTGGTGTAGAACCTAAAGTAGATCCAACATATGCAGGTCAAGTCGACGTGATGCCTACATTACTACACTTGATGGGTATTGATACTAAGAACTACATTATGCTTGGAACAGATATGTTATCTAAAGATCATAAGCAGCTCATTCCATTCCGTAATGGTGATTTTGTAACTGATAAATATAAATATGTGAATGGTAAAGCATATAGCCATAAGGATAATAAACCAATGGCAATTCAACCAAAAGACTTAGAAAAAACGAAAAATCAAGTTGAGAATGACTTAGAAATTAACGATGAAATTTTAAATGGCGATTTAATGCGTTTCTATAAAAACCCTGATTTTAAAAAGGTAGATCCACGTGATTACCATTATGAAGCAGGTCCTAAAGGAAAAGATAATTAATTCGTTTAA
>NZ_JAANBJ010000026.1:0-93290 GCF_011394325.1 Staphylococcus sp. 11007852
TAAAAATGAACTTTGATGGCCTTTTATTATTGATATAAAACGTGAGCTTATACAAATGATTTAATGTTCACGCGTGTACATTAACAATAACGCGCATCAATAAATCAATGTACCAACGTTTTGATTTTATTGATTTAATAAATTTGTGATTTCTCTATTAAAATCATCCAAGTCATCTGGAATACGACTTGTTACGATATTTTGATCTACAACAACAGATTCGTCTTTTACCGTAGCACCTGCATTGCTTAAATCTTTACGTACGTTTAAAACTGCTGTTAAAGTTCTGCCGTTTAATTCATCTGTATCGATTAAGATTTGTGGACCATGGCAGATGGCAAAAGTTGGTAAATTTTCAGTTAAGAAATATTTTGCAAATTTACCATATCGACCTTCTTTATCACCACGTAGATGATCAGGTGAAAAGCCGCCTGGTAATAATAATCCATCATAATCTTCAGGTTTTGCGTCAGCAATACCCACCTCAACTTTAGCTTTTTCACCATGCTTACCTTCGACTTCTTTATCAGCTTCGTCTCCAATAATCACAACTTTGTGACCAGCTTTTTCGATGGCCTCTTGTGGGCTTGTTAATTCAATATCTTCAAACTCGTCAGCGAGTAAAACTGCGATTTTCTTTGCCATATTTATCACCTTTCTTCATTTCATGTCTATCTAATGTATATCCGAAAATGTGATATTTAAACAAAGATTATTTACGCAATTGATTGACCTTCATTTCAAGTTGATCTAAAAGTGATATCCATTCATCTACTTCTTTAACATCTACATCATTCGGATTCACTTGGTCGATATCCTCTAAAAATTGTGTCAATCTTTCTTTTACTTGATTCATTGTACGAGGCTCTTCCATAGATTTAAATTCTCCTTTATAATTGCATTTATCAATGCTATCATAACATGATTTTGATATTCCTCAACTCAAAATATCAAATCAAACTTAGTTTTAGAGGAGTCTTGCAGAATGATTCATACAAAAAAACAACCTATTTCACTTTACAATGATCCATGGGAGGCGCACAGCGATGTTGATACTTATGGTCAACTGACACTTAGTAATATTGAATTTACAACGACAAATTTATGTAATATGCGTTGTAGTCATTGCGCTGTAGGCTACACACTTCAAACGCAGGATCCTACGCCCCTACCCATGTCATTAATAACAAAGCGCTTAAATGAAATTCCACACCTTAAGACCCTATCCATTACGGGGGGCGAACCGATGTTTTCAAAAAAATCTATTCGTGAAGTCGTAAAACCCTTATTACGTTATGCATATGATAGAGGTATTTATGTTCAGATGAACTCAAATTTAACCTTACCTTTGGACCGCTATTTAGACATTGCAGAGTATATTGATGTCATGCATATTTCACATAATTGGGGAACGATTGACACTTTTACATCAGTCGGATTTGGCGCAATGGCGCAAAAACCACCTTTAAAAGCGCGAGAAAAATTATATGAGCAAATGATTACAAATGCACGTACTCTAAGTGAACAAGGAATGTTTGTATCTGCAGAAACGATGTTAAACAAAAGTACAAAACCATATTTAGAACGCATACATCATGAAGTTGTTCATGACATGAAATGCGAGCGCCATGAAATTCATCCAATGTATCCTTCAGATTTTGCAAGCCAACTTGACGTACTATCATTGGCTGACATTAAAGAAACCATTCATCATTTATTAGATTTTCGCGATAGTGCTACTTGGATGCTATTTGGCACATTGCCTATTTTCCCATGTATTCAAAACAATGAAGATCAACAGTTAAGACAACGATTATTAAATACCCCAAATGTCTCACTACGGAATGACCCTGATGGTCGTAGTAGACTAAATGTAAACGTATTTACCGGAAATGTGATCGTAACAGATTTTGGTGATGAAACCGGTACAATCTCTAATATTAAATATGATGAATTAAATGATGTTTTTGACAAATGGCTTAAGTCACCACTCGCACAATCATTAAATTGCCATTGTCCTAAATTTCGTTGTCTAGGTCCAAATGTACTGGTTAAAAATATGTATTATCCTAATGTTGATTTTAATCAGAAAGAAATTGAAATGCACCGTACTCAGTAAACTTAAAATCTTTTGATTAACGCTTCGCAAACATTCATATATCAGTACTCTAAAAAAACGCTACAGAGTGATAAACCATTAGAGTTAAGGACAATGATGTCTTTAAGCTAAATAAATATCACTTCTATAGCGTTTTAATTTTTATGATTGTGTTTTAATGTTTTCTAAAAATGACAATGTGTCTTTACTTTCATGTCGACGCTCTTTACGTCGTGCTACACGCGTATGTGCAGTTTCATGGAACCATTTTTCTGTTTCTGATTCTGGATAAACTTCTGGCACTTGGGTAGGTTTGCCGTTTTCGTCCAGTGCGACAAAAGTTAAAAAGCTTAGTGCTGCTAAATGTTCTTCATTATTATATACATCTTCTATAAATATCTGTACACAAACTTCCATAGACGATGTTCCAGAATAGGTCACCATAGCGACGTAATTCACGATATCCCCAGTTTTAATTGGCCGAATAAAGTCACCGGAATCCGTTGAAGCCGTTACAACTTGCGTATTAGCATGTTTACATGCACATATTGCGGCAACTTCATCAATATTTGCCATCATCGTGCCACCAAACAAAGTTCCTAAATGATTAGTATCTTGAGGAAACACTTGACGTGATTTATACACTTTAGAATCTTTCATCGCTTTTTGATTTACTTGCATTTTTACACTCCTCTATTCCACAGCCCAATTACCATTTTTAAAAATTGGAACTTCTTCACCTTGTTCTGTGACACCATAAATATCTAAATCTTTACTTCCAATCATAAAATCAACATGTGTCAGTGAATTATTTAAACCGTGCGCTTTTAATTCATCTTCTGTCATTTCAGTACCACCTTTTAAATTAAAGGCATACGCAGATCCTAAAGCGACATGGCATGAAGCATTTTCGTCAAATAACGTATTGTAAAAAATTGTATTTCTATTAGAAATTAGAGAGTCGTGCGGGACAAGCGCCACTTCCCCTAAACGTTTTGCTCCTTCATCTGTATCCAGTAATGATTGTAAAACTGCTTCCCCTTTTTCAGCAGTAAAATCCACGACTTTCCCTTCTTTAAACGTTAATTTAAAACCGTCAATAATCGTGCCATTATAACTTAAAGGAAGTGTATTAGATACATAACCGTTGACATGCATTGCATCTGGAGCAGTAAATACTTCTTCAGTTGGAATATTAGCGACGAAAGCTTGGCCCTTTTGTGTATAGCTTGTCGCATCTTCCCAAATATGTCCTTTCGGTAAGCCTATCACTAAGTCTGTACCTTTAGATTTATAATGTAAGGCAGTAAATGCTTTGGCATTTAACATATCTGCTTTTTCTTTCAATAAAGCGGTATGTTGTTTCCAGTTTTCAACAGGATCATTACCGTCTACCCTTACGATTTCAAGGATATCATCTAAAAATCGATCAAATGCTTCATCCGCGTCTAAATCTGGATATACGCGCTTAGCCCAAGCTTTTGATGGATAACATGCGACAAGCCATGGAAATTCATTTTTTTGTGACGCCACCATATAGGGCTTAAACGCTTTACTTTTTTGAATTTGAGCTGCTTTTAATTTTTCTGAATCTATACCATTGAGTAAATCAGGATCTTCCGTAATGAGTGCTAATGAGCATGCACCGCGCTGAACATAATCCATGCGAACATCTACATCATAAGCTTTAACTTCTTGGTTAAAAAAAGTAACATCTTCATGTTCATAGGAAAGTCGCGTTAATATAGGGTCTGCATATTGTACTCGTACATCAGAAGCACCTAAAAGATATGCCTCTTTAACAATCATTCGAGTGAATTCAACAGCATCCACTGTCGAACGGATAAACACTGGTTGTCCTTTTTGAACGTTTAATCCTACAGTAACTAATAATTTGGCATATCGTTTTAATTTTTCATTTAAATTCAAATTTATCTCCCCTTTTCTATTTTGGCTGACGTAATGCACCTAAGGCTTCTGTAATTCCATTCATTTCACTAGGGGTAAAATCTTTTTTAGACATGACAAAGTCGTGAATTTCTTCAATCTCTTCATAATGTGTTTCACTAAAATTCTCAGGATCGATTAATCCTGGATTTACTAAATTTAATTGTTCTCTAATATCTATAATCATCGTTTCAATATTTTTTGACATATATTTCATCCTTTCACTTCTATCATTTTAGCAAAGTCCTACAATTTTTGAAAAATTTTTGTCAAATTTACTTTAGAGTTGTTTAAAAAAGGGATAAAATGGGCATATAAACTAAGACATGGAGGGAACAACATGACAACAGTCGCATTTGTATGTCTCGGTAACATATGTCGTTCACCTATGGCAGAGGCCATTATGCGTCAACGTCTCAAAGAACGACACATTACAGACATAGACGTTTACTCTAGAGGAACAGGCCATTGGAATTTAGGGCAACCGCCTCACGAAGGAACGCAAAACATTTTGACGCAACATCATATTCCTTTTGATAATATGATTAGTGAATTATTCACTGACAACGATGATTTCGATTATATTATTGCAATGGATCAAAGTAATGTGGATAATATAAGACAAATCAATCCTCAACTTAAAGGTAAATTATTTAAGTTGCTTGATTTTAGTGATATGGACGCATCCGATGTACCGGATCCATATTATACAAATAATTTCGAAGGTGTCTTTGACATGATACAATCATCATGTGACAACTTAATCGATTATATTTTAGAAGATATTAGGAAGGGGTAACACTATTATGCAAAACAAATTAATTCCTGGTGTATTAATTGGCGCGGTTGTTGGAGGTGCGATTGCACTTATCGACAAAAATACGCGTTCATCAGTAAAATCACAAGTACAAAATATTAAATCTGGTCAATCGACTGGTAAAGGTTCGAAAGTATCTCAATTAACAGATGAATTCAAATACTGGAAGAATACAATCGAAGAAATTCGTCGTAATAACCCAGAATTAGAACGTTCTTTACGTGACGCGAAAGAAACTTTCCAAAAACGTAAAAACAACCGATAAGGACTAATATCAGTATTTGATATGAAACAATCTAAGCAATTTCGTGGGGAGTTGTCATTCATGCCTCCCCCCTTGAGATTGCTTTTTTTATACTACTTTATAGGGGAGTCACATTATGTCAGATAACAAAAAACATTCTTCAGGAATCATTGATAAAGCAAAACAAAAATTCCAAAATGATGAAAACAATCAAAAAGAACATGGACCAAATCCAGACCGTCAAGGAGATGCGAAAGGAGATATCCATGAAGAACATAACTTCGTAAAACCACAACCTTTCCAATCTAAAGAAGCTAAAAAAGACAATCAAACTTTTTTTGTTTCGCGTATTAATAAACCAGCAAAATATACCGATCGCCCAAACTTTTTCACCTATTTACTTTATCGAATAGGTAAAGATGATGCTTCGGGACTTGCGGCACAGCTGGCATATTATTTTATGTTGTCACTATTCCCTATGCTGATTTTTATCTTATCGTTAATACCATTATTTAACATCAATCAAAAATCAATTATCAGTCAAATTGAGTCCAATGCACCTGCGCAAGCCTCATCCATCATTACAAATATACTAACGGACGTCATGAGTAATGCAAATGGCGGTATCTTATCATTCGGTTTGATTCTTGCATTGTGGACAGCATCGAATGGTATGACTGCTTTGATGAATTCATTTAATGTAGCCTATGATGTAGAAGATAGCCGTAACTTTTTCGTATCAAAAGCAATGGCCGTTTTCTTCACTTTACTTATTGGTATTACGATGCCGATTACATTAGTGTTATTTACGTTTGGTCAACAAATTGGAAACTTTTTATTTGGACCTTTAGGATTGGATGAAGCTGTAAAATGGGTATTTAGTGTCTTACGTACAGTGTTACCGGTTATTGCAATCTTTATTGTATTTACTTTATTGTATACAATGGCACCTAATGTAAAAATTAAAATGAAATCTGTATTACCTGGTGCGTTATTTGCAACCGTGATTTGGATTTTAGGTACACTTGCATTTGGTTTCTATGTTTCAAATTTTGGTAATTATTCTAAAACATATGGTAGTATCGGTGGTGTCATTGTTTTAATGCTATGGTTATACATCACTGGCTTTATATTGATTTTAGGTGCAGAGGTCAATGCCATTTTCCATCATAGAAAAGTCGCTAAAGGTAAGACACCTGAGGAAATCACGTATGATGAAATGGATGCACGTGGTGAAGAGGATTTAGCTGATGCATATAACAATATGGGAGATGAATCTGAATCACACCATCACGCCAAGAACCCAAAACACCAAGTTGATTATCAAAATCATAACCAATATGAATCACCAGAGACAGTAGAACGTAAGAATGAAGGTCGTTCACACCATATAAAAACAAAGAAATAATTTAAAATTTGACTTGCTGATGGAGGCGCACGTAAATGACTTTGTTAGATAGTATTTTAGAATTTAATAAATCTTTTGTAGATAATAAAGAGTATGAAGCGTATGAAACAAGTAAACAACCTTCTAAAAAAGCCGTTTTGCTCACATGTATGGATACAAGACTACAAGACTTATCTACGAAAGCTTTAGGATTTAATAACGGTGATTTAAAAGTAGTAAAAAATGCCGGCGCAACTATTTCTCATCCTTATGGCTCTACAATGCGTAGTCTCATTGTAGGCATCTATGCCTTAGGTGCTGAAGAAATCATTATTATGGGTCATAAAGATTGTGGAATGGGAAATCTTAACGTTGATGATGTTATTGATACGATGAAATCACGAGGTGTGAATCAACAAGTGTTTGACATTTTACGCCATTCAGGGATTGACGTATCACACTTTTTAAAAGGTTTTGATGACGTTTATGAAAACGTGCGTCAAAATATTCAAATGATTTATGGTCACCCATTATTTGATCGTAAAGTGCCCGTGCACGGCTTAGTAATTGAACCACACACAGGCGAATTAGAACTCGTTCATAATGGCTATGAACATTGTAAATAATTAATATAAAATTAAAAAGAGGCGGTGATAGGTACGACATTTGCCATACCTATCACCGCTTCTAATTATTCTATTAACCCATGTTGAAAGGCATATATCACAGCCTGAGTACGGTCCTGAACTTCCAATTTACTTAAAATATTACTCACATGAGTTTTTACAGTCTTAATCGTAATATGTGAAGCGCTCGCAATTTCTTGATTCGAATACCCTTTGGAAATCAGCAATAAAATTTCCATTTCACGTTCCGTTAACAATTCGTAAAGTTCAGCTCTTTGTCGCATACGATTTCGCATTTTCACTAATACTTCTGCTTCAAAAACAGATTCACCTTGGAATGTTTTACGAATAGCTTCGGCAATATCTTTTGCACTTGTTGTTTTTAAAATATAGCTGTCGACACCGGCATCTAAAGCGCGATAAACTTCTTTATCCTCAATGTAACTTGTAAGCATCACCACTTTGATACGTGGTAACTCTTTTTTAATTTGTGTCGTAGCCTCAACCCCATCCATATCTGTCATCACTAAATCCATTAAAATTAAATCCGGTTTCAGTTCATGTGCTTTTGAGATTGCCTCTTTACCTGACGCCCCTTCACCTACTACTTCAATGTCTGGTTGTGTAGAAAGATAACTCGAAATTCCAATTCTAACCATTTCATGATCATCTACAAATAATACTTTAATTGTCATTATGTCCCTCCTTATCTAATGGTGCTTTCACTTCAATTCGAGTACCTGAATCCGGTAATGATACGATATGAAATGTCGCGCCAATTTCCATTGCACGTTCACGCATATTTTTCAATCCATAACTTTGTTCCATCTTATCATCAACATTAAATCCGATACCATCATCTTGAATGCGTAGCAATATGTAATCTTCTCGTTGTAACAATTCCACCGTCACTTCAGTCCCTTTTGAATGACGGAGTGTATTAGAAATCGCTTCTTGTGTAATTCTAAATAAATGGTCTTCCATTCCCTTAGGTACATCAAACTCACCGATATCTTGAACTACTTTCAATGGAACTTTACGTTGTAACTCCGTCACTAAAGATTGAATACCTTCACCTAATGATTTATCTTTCAAGCCTATCGGTCTTAAATGTAATAACAGCGCGCGCATTTCTAATTGTGAATCTTGCACCATTTTTTCAAGCGTCGGAATTTGTTGATTTAATGGGGGTTCTAAAGGTGTTTCTTTAATTGCAGAAAGCATCATACTTGCCGCAAACAATTGTTGTGACACACTGTCATGAAGTTCTCTAGCAAGTCGATGACGTTCATCCTCGATAATTTTTTGTACTTTTGAATCATTGATATTATACGATTCATTCGTTAAATTTTGCGTTTTAATACGCATGCGATGTAACTCTTGATTCAGTGGCACGAGTGCTTCGTAAAGCTCTAATGTTTCTTGGTAAATTTCAATTTGTTGATCATTTACACCAACGGTTTCCCCTTCAATCGCACGTTCAATTTGAACTTTAAGCCAATCATTTTGTTGATTATTTTTATATGCAAGTACACTTCCAACAATAATACACAAAAATATGGTAATAAGATTTAAAAACAGAAACACAGGTATACCAAAAATTTGTGTATAAAACATACCTTGAAAGAAAATAATATTCGTAAATACATTGTCTATAAAGAAGAAAGCTGTAAATAAGCTATACACTAATATAAGCATTGAACCTATCGATCGTACGTATTGATTCATCGACCAATCACCTCAACATCACCTATAAATGTTGAAACGAACACATTCACAGTGTACCGGTCTGATTTTTGAGCTGACTCCAATTTTATATTGTTATTTTCAAGTCTAAGTCGTTGGTCTTCGAAATGAACATTTCCACAAAATGCGGATACATTAAGCTTTACATTATAGTTGAGTGGCACAACGACTTGCACTTTCCCCACTATATGACGTACGACGATAGTATTTTGAGCTTTTAAGTTCGCTGCTTTGGTCATATCAATATAAATGTCACCCATTCCATGTTGAATTTGGACATCTTCCCATTTGTAAACATAAACTGGCGTTTTTTGTTCGCCAAACCATTTCTGTTTAATAAAAGCTGGGGATGTTTCAATATCTTCAGATGACATCACCTTTAATGGTTTACGCTTATAAATAATATAACGAATCGCTACGATAATCATAAAAATAAATAATATCACAAGCGTATATTTATTAGACAAGAGTGTGAATAACACCATTAATGCGCCTATCCAAAAGCATAATAGCCCACGCACTTTGTGAAAATAAATATATCCTACATACATTAAGATGCTTCCTAATAACAAAACAAATAAAAAACCAATTTTCTCAAAAAATATATAATAAAAATTGGCTATAATCATTAGCGCTGTAAAAATGATTAAAAGCTCAGTCGAAATATATTTTTGTGTCATATTTCCACCTTTCTAGTATGCCAATCTTAAAGTTAATAATAAATCACACTCTTGTTGTGTATAGTTCCGTTCGTTGTTTAATTGATTTAATAATCGCTCTAAATGTGCATACTCATATTCAATTTCATTTAAATCACGTTTCATTTTTGTAATTTCTCTACCGTTAATTTTTTCAGGGCATTGCACATGTTGTTCATCTAACAAATCGATATATTTATTTTCTAATGCGATAGTCTGTCTGTCAATTAACAACTGTAATTGTGTTTTCTTGTGCTGCAAGTAGCGTATAGTTGCATCAATATCATGCATTTTTCCTTTCAATGCCACGAGACATGCACTTAGTTGATGGCTGTACATTGTTCTTAATACCCGTTCGATATAACGTTTAAGTTGTTTCATAATAGAATCACCTCTTATAACGACTCTATTATAAAATGGTTCCACAGCCTTTATAATAGGCTATGGAACCATCTTTCATTAGGACTTAAGTCCGAAGATTATCCTTTTAAGGATTGTGTAGTTAATAATGGACCGTCTTTGGTTACAATCACTGTATGTTCAACCTGAGCGACATAACTTTTATCTTTAGTTTCAAAAGCCCATTCATTTTTACCTTCTGTCACATATGACGCATTAGAAGAAATAAAAGGTTCTACGGCTAATACCATGCCCTCTTTTAATAATGTTTTATCTTGCGGTTCATAATAATTCATAATATGCGCAGGCGCTTCATGTAATGATAAACCTACACCATGACCTGTTAGATTTTTAATCACTTTCAAATTATTTTTACGCGCTGTCGCATGTACAGCTTTACCAATCTGACTTAATTTGGATCCTGGTTTTATTTTAGTCATCGCAGCATCAAATGCCTCTTGCGCCGCTTCACAAACTTTTAGTTTCATTGGCTCCTCTGTGTCACCTACTACAAAAGAAATGCCGGTATCTGCATAATAGCCATTTTTTAATGCAGAGACATCAATATTCACTAAATCTCCTTCTTTAATCACACGCTTACCCGGTATGCCGTGAGCGACTTCTTCATTAACACTAATACATGTTTGACCCGGAAAATTTTCGTCATGAATAGGTGCGGAAAGTGCGCCTTCAGCTTCAAACATTTCTTTAGCAATGTTATCTAATTCTTTCGTTGTAATACCAGGTACTGTTGCTTCGACCATTGTATCTCTGATTTTGGCACATATTGCACCGATTTCTTTTAAAGCTTGAAGTTCTTCTTCTGTTTTTACAATCATTTGAATCCCGTTCCTTTTTAATTTCTTATTTACTTTACTATATCATTATTTTTCTAAATTGCCATTGTCTTACTATTAAATTTTAAACATCCTTCTTTAAGCCAAGCATTTATCTGATAATTCAAATTGAATTCATGTAAACTATTTTATAATACATGAGAGAGGTGATGGCTTGATCCAGTTAAAAACATTCATAAAGACGCTAAAAAGACAATTAACTGTAGTTTATTTGTGTTATAAAGATGAGGAAACACCACTCTTAGCTAAAATGATCGCTTTATTAACTATAGCCTATGCATTAAGTCCTATTGATTTAATACCGGATTTTATTCCAATACTTGGCTATTTAGATGATGTGTTAATCGTTCCATTTGGAATTTGGCTTTCTTTAATGTTCATTCCTAATGACATTATAAAACGGCATCAAGTTGAAGCGACATATCTAACTCAGCAACAGTTACGCAAAAACTGGTTAATGGGCATCATAATCATATGTTTATGGAGCATAATTGTGATCACAATAGTACATTGGTATTTACACTTATAAGGAAGGCGTTTTTAATTCTCATAAGATATCACGCTTTTAGAATAAAAGACATAATTCCCCGTTTCGCTTTGTGAAAAATTTGTTATACTAAATTTAACATATATACAGGAGCATATAAGATGAACGGGAACGGTACACGCATAAAAAGCGTCATCGGCGCTAGAACCATTAAAACAGGACTTGCTACATTTTTAACTGCTTTGTTTTGTTTATGGCTGAATCTAAATCCTATATTCGCTATATTATCTGCTGTCGTTACTATTGAGCCGACTGTAAAAGCATCCATCACAAAAGGATACAAACGGCTACCCGCTACGGTTATGGGGGCTTTTATTGCTGTAGTTTGTACCTATATTTTTGGCGATGACTCTGCACTAGCGTATGGGATCACCGCAACATTAACCATACTTTTTTGTATTCAATTTAATTTACATGTTGGGATTACTGTCGCAACTTTAACTGCGCTTGCGATGATTCCAGATATTCATGAAGATTATGTGTTTAACTTTGTCTCACGCCTCATTACTGCATTTATTGGATTAGGTACCGCAGGATTAGTGAATTTCATTGTATTACCACCAAAATATTACACACAAATCGATGCATTGATTGATCAAACAGAATCTCAAATTTATGCACTATTTACCCAACGGATGAAAGAATTACTTATTGGACAGTATCATTCTGATAAAAGTGATAAAGCTGTTGAAAAATTACATATTAACAATGCACGTGTTGAAGAATTGTTAGGCTTTCAACGCGATGAATTAAAATATCACAAATCTAATAATCGTTCCGATGAATGGCTCAGAATTAGAAAACTTACGAACCGTGCACATGAAAACCGCCTTTTAATTACACATCTATCAAATATTATTTATCTACCTGAAGATGATCTTATTTTATTTAACGATGCTGAAAAGAAAGCAATTATTGCAATCACAAATAAAATTAGTCAAATTAGCATTAAAGGAACATTCGAACCTGAACGTAAAGCAGCGACCACTCTTAAAAATTCTGTCAAAGGGTTAAACGAATTCGATATCAATCAAGTGAAAAGTCACACAATCTATGAAATCTTATTAATTTACCGTATTTTATTGTTACGTTTTAAAAAGTTAAATTTAAACAACCCTCAAAATTCACTTTGACTGAATTTTGAGGGTTGTTTTTACATAGAGATATTAAACATCTTGGATAGCTCTATCTCATACATGCGTGTGAATAACAACATATATCGAATAATAAGATTTAAGTCTTTTGTTGATTTTTTCGCGCACGATCAATCAACACTTGTTTAGCTTGTTCTTCTGCTGTGTTATCAATGTGTTTAGGTTCAAAAGGGATCCCTTTTCGTTTCGCAGCAGCTTCTAATAAATAATCGGTCATCTCATGATTTTTAGGCAATACAGGTCCATGTAAATAGGTACCTAATAAATTTTTATAATGAATCCCCTCTTTTTGGTCCGTAGCATTGTTGCCATAACCATAAGTGACATGCCCTAACGTATCAAATTTGTGATACGTACGACCACCATGATTTTCAAAACCTACAATCGTACCGAATGTGTCACTTTCAATAACAACATCACCGGTCAAACGCTCGATTTGAGATTCCGTATAAAAGTCAAGAATATTTAATCCTTCTAAAATTTCCCCGTCTGGCGTAATATATTTTTCACCTAAAAATTGATAGCCTCCACAAATTGTTAAACCTGGCAATCCATCTTCAATAGCGTTTTTCAATTGCGTTTTAATTTTGGCTAATTCTTTCGTTGCTAAAGATTGCTCACGATCACTGCCGCCTCCTATAAAGAATATATCAGCTTTAGAAAGATCAATATTATCAGTTTCATTAATATCTACAACATTCAACTTAATATTGCGCTGTTTCGCCCTGTATTTCAGAGCCATAATATTCCCGATATCACTATATAAATTGAGTTTATCTGGCATAAAATGAAAAACCGTTAATTCATGCATTTATTTCGCCTCCTTGAAAGAACGTACGAGTTGATCTAACATCGGTGTGAGAGACGTATAGTTAGGAATTGCTACAGTAAAGCCTTCGAAATCCATAGAGCGTGCAGTTGCTTTATAAATATCTTTTTCTAAAATAATAGGCACGTCAATTTCAGCCAGTTTCAAACGTAGTTGCAATTCTTCGGCTCTTGACCCTGTCACAATGATCGTTTCAATATCTTGAGTGGCTAATTTTTCAAAATCCGCATCATAAATCCATGACGTATCACGTCCATCAGCAGCAAAATCATTCAGACTCATCACATAAACTTTACGTTCTTGTAACTTTTCACCCATCGAAATTGAAGCATTCATACCAGCAGGGTTTTTAGCTAAATTGATTAACGCTTTTTTGGATCCTCGTTCAAAATATTGCATGCGTCCGTTATCAGATGTATAGGATTCAAATCCTTTACGGATAGAGGCATCATTTAAACCTAATTCTCTTAAAACCGCATAAGCCCCAAGTGCATTATAAGCATTAAAATCACCAGCAATTTTCATGTTGAAAGTTTCATTATTAATATGCATTGTCAAAAATGGATTGATTTCAAAATGCGACACTTCATATTTAGGTGCCACGCGATTAAAACCACATTGACATGTATAATGCCCTAGTTGGTTGTAATGAATATATTCATAATTTAACTTTTTACCACAGTTCGGACAATAACGACTTTCATTCATCGTAGATTGTTCGAACGGGTAAGCCTCTTTTGCCATACCATAATACGTTACATCATTACTTGCTTTTTTTAAGCGACTCACAAATGGATCATCTGTATTTAAAATTAAAGCAATACCTTTATTTTCAATGGCAGAGATAATATTATTTACCATAATATCTATTTCTCCAAAACGGTCCATCTGGTCGCGAAAGAAGTTCGTAAATACCATCTTCGTTGGCGTCATTTCTTTCAGTACACGTGGAATAGAGCCTTCATCTATTTCAATGATAGCCATTTTAGTATTAGCTTTTGATTGTACGATAAACGCAGAAGTAATGCCTGCTGCCATATTGGCACCTTCATTATTATGAATGATTGGAATTTGATTCACTTTAAGTGTATGTCCAATCAAGTTAGATGTCGTCGTTTTACCATTGGTACCACTTACAAAAACTACTTCATCCACTTTTCCAGCTAATTTTCGTAATATATTTTGGTCTATTTTTCGGGCAACTTGACCTGGTAAGTCTGTCCCTTTTTTACCAATCGCACGACTCGCTTTACGTGCTAACTTGGCCATTTGAATCGCAGTCCATTGTCTCATACCAATTCTCCTTCAATTTTCACTTAGCATATTATACCATGCTCACCATTAATTCAAAATCAAAAGCATAATCCAGATATTATTCTTTGCATATTTAATGCCATTGGGTACAATGGACTTGAAGGATGACATCTTTGGAGGGATATTATGCTAGATAAACAATTATTAGAAGCTTTGAATGACCAGATGAACCACGAATATTTTGCCGCTCATGCCTATATGGCTATGGCTGCGTATTGTGACCATAATGCATACGAAGGGTTTGCAAATTTCTTTATTCAACAAGCTAAAGAAGAACGTTTTCATGGTAAGAAAATTTATGATTATATTAACGACCGTGGTGAACAAGCTATCTTTTCATCTTTAGATGCACCTAAAGTCGAATTTAATTCTATTTTAGAAACATTTGAAGACGGCTTAAAACAAGAACAAAATGTAACACGTCGTTTTTATAATCTATCTGAAATCGCAAACGAGAAAAAAGATTATGCTACGATTTCATTCTTAAACTGGTTCTTAGATGAGCAAGTTGAAGAAGAATCAATGTTTGAAAGACATATTGACTACTTAAAACGTATCGGTGATGATTGTAATACGTTATACCTTTACGAAAAAGAACTTGCAAGCCGTTCTTTTAATGAAACAGAATAGCATTCAGTAAAGTGAGCGCCTCGAAATCTCTCGATGGCGCTTTTTTTATTGTTATGATAAGATATGCTTATTTCACACATTGAAACGAGGTGGCGATGATGATACAAGATAGTTTTGTGGCTTTAGACTTTGAAACAGCAAATTATAAACGAACAAGCGTGTGCTCAGTCGGAATGGTTAAAGTCGTTAATCATGAACTTACAGAGACGTTTTATACACTAGTCAATCCGAATGATTATTTCTCACCTAAAAATATTGACGTTCATGGTATTCAACCTGAAGACGTTTTATCTGCGCCAGACTTTAAATACGTTTATCCTTATATGTTGCAATTTATAGATCAATTACCTGTAGTCGCCCACAATGCTGCATTTGATATGTCCGTATTGCATGCGAGTTTAAAGGCGCATCAGTTCGAAACACCTGATTTAACTTATTTTTGTTCGTGTCAACTTTCAAGAAAAACAGTTCCATCAAAACGGAATGGATTAAAACATATGATGGACTATTTTCAATTAGATTTTCATGGTCATCATGATGCACTAAATGATGCCAAAGCGTGTGCAATGATAACGTATCGGTTACTACAACATTATCCAAGTTTGGAAAATGTGTTGCGTATTTACGGTAAAAATTTAATGGATAAGGATGTTTTATAAAAAGTCATAAATGGTCATATTTCGATAAAAAGCATCCTCTAAACCACCAACAGTCACGCCAATTAATCGAATGGATATTTCAGGCGCTTTCAATTCATAATATAAATCGTATGCAATTTGGTAAATGGTTTCTGCATCACTAAGTGGTGTTGATAAGCTTCTTTGTTTTGATGCATTTTTAAAATCATTTGTTTTTATTTTAACCGTCACAGTACGTCCAGCTTGCTTAAGCTGACTCAGTCGACTTTCAATGATACGGCTTAATTCTTCAACTTTACGTAAAATTTGGTCGTCGTCATTCGTATCTATAGAAAATGTACGTTCAGCACCTACACTTTTTCGAATTCGTTCGGATTTTACAACGCGATGATCGATACCTCTTGCCCGTTCGTATAAATGATGCCCTCTTTTACCAAACAAATAAATCAATTCTCGTTCACTTTTACGATACAAATCTTTTCCTGTAAAAATGCCGTGTGCATGCATCTTTTCTTTTGAAGCCCGTCCTACACCTGGAAAATCTCCAATATCTAAAGCCATTAGAATGTCATGCACATTATCATAGGTAATGACAGTGAGACCGTTAGGCTTATTCATACCACTCGCTAACTTCGCTAGAAATTTGTTGTATGAGACACCTGCACTCGCAGTTAATTGAGTTTGTTCATAAATATCACGCCGAATAAATTGAGCGATTTGAGAAGCGGAAAGATCTGGTCGTACAAGCTCAGTTATATCTAAATATGCTTCATCTAAAGATAATGGCTCAACGAATTCAGTATAACTTTTAAATATTGACATAATCTCTTTCGAAACTGCTTTATACATTTCAAAACGCGGTGTAATAAAATAACCATCAGGACAAAGTTGATGCGCACGTGCCATGGGCATTGCTGAGTGCACTCCAAATTTCCTCGCTTCATAAGATGCTGTTGCAACTACACCTCTCCCACTTGCCTTACCTCCGACAATAACAGGCTTACCTCTAAGGTGCGGTTGGTCTCGAACTTCAACTTGCGCGAAAAAGAAATCCATATCAATGTGAATGATTCTTCTCTCGACCATCGTTCCACCTCCAATCGTATTTTATTAAATATCACTACTCATATCATTAACGATTACTTTGATCTCATTCTTAATAAAGAGAAAGGCCAAGACACGTGTGTCCTAGCCTAAAGTCAACGTATTACATCCATTACAATTGATAGTGAGCCGTAGCAATTTTAATCCTTGTTTTTCGATTCATCACAACAAATGACCAATCCTTCTTCTGTCAGTTCAATCGACTGTGCTTGTTTGTTACTAAATACGAGCATAACAAGATAAACAGATAAAAAGGTATATCCCATATAAAATGAAAAAATAAATATAATATACGTATTAGGCAAATTAATAAATGCAAGTAACAGCATCATACTTACAAGCATACTTGGTAATAACATAATTGTACTAAATGACTTACGATTCATCTTTACATCTGGTAAATAACTTAATATAAAAGATGGTGTAAGCTTGTACTTAGGCCTTGCTTTCGTATATAACATTCGTAATAACACGTAACGAATAAGCTCTTGAATCACAACAAGAACTAATAATCCTAGTATGCCAATAATGAGATTTGCGATAATGTTTTTTTCCTCTAAACCAGTTAACGCCATCGACCACTTATAACTTAAGACGATAAATACCAATGCTACGATAAATTGTGTCAGTATCAATCGCTTACGCACTTTAGAATCTTCAAATAAATTAATCGTATACATCGTAACACCCTCTTACTGTTAGGCTTACATATAGTATACCCGAATCATGAAAGATATTGTAGAACTCTATTTTAAAGATTATCAACCTACTTTAAAAAAGTAATGACTTCTTTAGGTTGTGATGTTTCAACTTTACCATTACGTGCAAAATCACCCCATAATTTTTTCATGATTTGGCCCGCTTTTTCTATTCTCTCTTTAGGTAATAAAGCAAAAAGTGGCGATTTCATATAAGGTTCAGAATCAAATAACAATGCAAGCTCAGAACTATGGCCAGCTGCAAAGAAATGTTCATGCTTTAACCAATTAAATTGATAATAATATGCACGTCCTTGTTGATTAAGAAAATGACGATAAAACGCATAAGAAGGGCGCGCATAAATCATTTTTGTTAAAAGTTTTACAAATGAAGCTACTCCCCACTTTATTATAGGTATTTCGCTCAATTTTCGTTGAAATGCATTAATGTAAATGAAGACATTGACTTCCCTTGAGGTATGACCGATGAGTAAGTCTATGTGTTTCGCACGTCGTTCAATGATTCGCTGAACATCTGCCTCTTTCGGTAAAGGATATACACCGTAGTGTGGACCAAAGGGCATCAACTTAGTTAAGCCTTTACCGTGATTATGTTTTGTTAAAAACGATTGCATCGATTTAAATTCATCTAAATCTGCATCGTATGCTAACGATTTTAAAGCTGTTAACATTTTTGTCGTCATGTGCTGGCGCCCTTTCATTAATCCGATTGGGGCACTTTGTATAATTGCTCTTTGAAATAAATTCTCTGTTCCATCGGCAACCAGTAATGCTCTAACTGATTCTCCGCCTGCAGATTGTCCAAAGATAGTAATATTGTTTGGATCTCCACCAAAATCTTCAATATGTGCTTTTACCCATTTTAATCCTTCAATTTGATCTAAAAGTCCTAAATTGGCTAATTCTCCGTGTTGATTATACATAAAGCCTAAGACACCTAGACGATAACTTAAATTGACTACGATGACTTCTTCTTGTTTGACGAGTGGTGTTGGATCATATTCAGGATTTTCACCGCTACCATTTACAAAGGAACCTCCGTGTATCCAAACCATGACAGGAAGTAAGTTTTCTTGATGCACTTTAGGACGTGTAATCGATAGATATTGAGGAAATTCAGTTTGTGGGAGGTTTTCATAATCAGTCCCTAAATAAAATGACTCAAAAAACGATTGTGACTGCCATGCTATTGGCGCATGCGACGTTGCCTGAATTGTACCATTTTGATACGAATATGGCTCTGGTTGGGCAAATCTATGCGCATGTGCATATCGAATACCTAAAAATTTTTGAACATCGTTTAATTCTATCCCCGTCACTTGTCCTACACGCGTTTCAAAGCGAACTTCCTTATTAGTCATACAAAAATCTCCTATTCATCACTTTTTTTGCGTTTTAAAAGTGCGACAGTTTCAACATGTGTTGTATGAGGGAACATGTCTACTGGTGTCACTTCGATTAAATCATACTTATTTAATAAAAGTTGAATATCTCTAAGTTGCGTGCTTGGATTACAAGATACATAGACGATTTTGTCAGGTTCCAACTGATTCAGTGTTTCAATAAATGTATTGTCACACCCTTTTCGAGGCGGATCTACTGTAACCACATCGGGGCGTATCCCTTGTTTTTGCCAATCTAAAATAACCTTTTCTGCCGGACCTGCTACAAAAGTCGTATTATTAAAATGATTTAATTGGGCATTGCGTTTTGCATCCTTAATCGCCTCAGGAACAACTTCAACACCATAAACGTGTTTAGCTCGGTCTGCCATTGATAATGCGATTGTGCCAATACCACAATACGCGTCTAATACCGTCTCTGCTCCAGTTAATCCTGCATAATTAACCGCAATGTTATAAAGTTTTTCAGTTTGCAATACATTAATTTGGTAAAAAGACTTGTCATTTATTTTAAAATTCAATTCCCCTAATGAATCTGAAATCGTTTCCTCACCATAAAGCGTTATGCTTTTAGCACCCATGATGACGTTAGACTTCTCTTTATTGATATTGATTTTAATGCTTTTAATTTGAGGGAAGGCTTCGACTAACGCATTGATAATGTCATGAGTGTGTGGAAGTTCGGTTCCATTAATCACAATGGTCACCATGATTTCATCGCTATGGTATCCTTTACGAATAACGACATGTCTTACTAAACCTTGATGTACTGTTTCTTGATAAGGTGCAATGTTGTATTGATTTAATAAGTCTTTCAATAAGCGCATAATGCCATTTTGAGCTTGATATTGTATCAAACACTGATCCATATTGATAATATGGTGACTGCGTTGGCGATAATAGCCTATTTCAACTTGTTGCTTCTCACCACCCACAGGAATTTGTGACTTGTTACGATAAAACCATGGATGATCCATACCTACTGTAGGATGAATCGGTACATGTGGCAATTTTCCTTTTCTATGAAACAAATTCACCACTTGATTACGTTTCATTTCTAATTGTGCCTCATAATTTAAGTGTTGAAGTTGACATCCGCCACATTTATCATAATAGTCGCAAGGTGGCACCATTCGTGCATCACTTTCCTTTTTTATTGTGATGACTTTTCCAATAGCGAAATTCTTTTTCACTTTAATGATTTTGTAATCGATACGTTCTCCAACGAGCGTTTGTGGGACAAAAATAGGATAAGCATCAATTTTAACAACACCATGCCCTTCATAAGTTAAATCGACAACTTCTCCTTCTAACATTTGATTTTTATGTACCACTGACATCATACTTTCCCCGTTTCTTAACTATAAAATTTGTTTTCAAAACTGAAGGGAGAAGATCAACAACTGTTGCTCACATATTGTCGATCCACTCCCTATTATTCAGATTGCTTAGGTTTATCTATTAGTAATTCATTTTCTTTTTTTGTTTGAGAGAATACTTCGATGTGACGCACTAAATTTAAAAAGTTTGCCGGTAATTGTCCACCATACTCACCATCTACATTCAATGCCATATCACTATATGATGAAATATTAACAGATTGCGCTTTATAATAATGCACCTTTGGATGATTAATATGTTCACCGCGTGATGCTAATGTCATAATATGTCCCATTTCAGCAAGATTACACTTTTCGACAATTAATAAAGTGAAATTCCCATCGTCTAGTTTTGCATCCGGTACGAGTTTTTCAAAACCAGCCATCGAATTGGTTAAACCTAGGAGAAATAGCATAATTTCTCCTTCAAACACATGTTCATCATGTTCGATGCGAACATCAACTGCATGCATTTGAGGCAACATTTCAAACCCTTTTACATAATATGCAAAGGAACCTATCATAGATTTGAGCTTACTTGGTGCCTCATAAGATACTTCAGTCGGTTTCCCACCACCGGCTAAATTAATAAAATAGCGACTATTCATTTTACCTATATCTACTTGAACAGTTTTACCTTGAATAATGACGTCTACAGCTTCAAAAATGTCATTTGGTAAATGGAGTGCGCGTCCAAAGTCATTAACTGTCCCCATTGGAATGAGTCCAAGTTTAGGTCGATTTGGCTTTTCAGCTATACCATTGACCACTTCGTTAAGCGTCCCATCTCCCCCAGCAACAATGAGTAAATCATAATTTCGATCAATAGCACGGGCCGCTTCTTCGGTCGCATCGCCAACTTTTTGTGTCGCATAAGCACTTGTTTCATAACCAGCTTGTTCTAATTTAATTAATACATCTGGTAATGCTTTTTTGAACAACTCCTTACCAGACGTTGGATTATAAATAATTCTCGCACGTTTTCTCATTTAGATCCCTCAATTTTTGTATACTCATCATTTATATTATAGCAACTTCACTTCTATTAAAAGTTATTTACATTACTATTTTAGTATCGCTTTCCAATTTTGTATACATCAATGTTAAACAAGTTTGAGTTCTCGACATTAACGAAAAATACCCTTCAAAAGATCCCATTTTGTATCCTTTGAAGGGTATATAAACTCTTTTTTTCATTGCATTAAGTAGCTATGCGTACATGGTTTTAATTAAAGTTTGTCTAGTTCTTCTTTTAATAACTTATTCGCAAGTTGTGGGTTCGCTTGACCTTTAGACAATTTCATAATTTGTCCAACTAAGAAGCCCATCGCTTTACCTTTACCATTTTTAAAGTCTTCAACAGATTGTGGATTTTGTTCAATGGCTTGACGAACGAATTCAAGTACTGCACCTTCATCAGAAATTTGAACAAGACCTTTATCTTTCATAATTTGTTTTGCATCTCCACCATTTTTCGCAAGTTCAGGGAAGACTTTTTTCGCAATTTTACTACTCATCGTACCATCTTCAATTAACTTAATCATACCTGCTAAGTTCTCAGGCGTTAAACCTGTATCTTGAAGCTCGATTTGATTTTTATTAAGGTACTCATTAACGCCACCCATTAACCAGTTTGATGTCATTTTAACATCGGCACCTTCACGCACTGCCGCTTCAAAGAAATCTGACATTTCTTTCGTTAACGTTAAAACATGAGCATCATATTCTGGAAGGCCGTATTCTTTAACATACTTTTCTTTACGTGCATCTGGAAGTTCAGGAATCGTTTCACGTACACGTGCTTTCCAAGCTTCATCAATGTATAAAGGTACAATATCCGGCTCTGGGAAGTATCTGTAATCATCAGATGCCTCTTTTACACGCATGAGAATTGTTTTACCAGTTGATTCATCAAAACGACGCGTTTCTTGTAAAATTTGGCCACCATTTAATAGCTCTTCAGCTTGACGTTTAACTTCATATTCAAGACCTTTTCTCACGTTGTTAAATGAGTTTAAGTTTTTAAGCTCAGCTTTCGTACCAAATTCTTTTTGACCATATGGACGTAAAGAGATATTGGCATCACAACGCAATGAACCCTCTTCCATTTTGCCATCAGATACACCTGTATATTGAATAATCGCACGTAGCTTTTCAAGGTAAGCGTACGCTTCTTCAGGAGAACGCATATCTGGTTCTGAAACGATTTCGACTAATGGTGTCCCTTGGCGGTTGAGGTCGACTAACGAATAACCATTTTTATGCGTTGATTTTCCAGCATCTTCTTCCATATGAAGACGTGTAATGCCGATGCGTTTTGTTTCGCCATTCACTTCGATATCAATATACCCATGCTCACCAATCGGTTGATCTAATTGAGAAATTTGATATGCTTTTGGATTATCTGGATAAAAATAGTTTTTACGGTCAAATTTAGATTCTGTCGCAATCTCCATATTTAACGCCATTGCTGCACGCATCGACCAGTCTACCGCGCGACGGTTTACAGTAGGTAAAACACCCGGATAACCTAAGTCAATGACGGATGTATTCGTGTTAGGCTCTGCGCCATATGCTACAGGTGCGTTAGAAAACATTTTTGAATCTGTTTTCAGTTCTACATGGACTTCAAGTCCAATTACGGTTTCAAAATGCATTTACTGCCACTCCTTATAATTTATGATAATGATCATGTAAATTAAATTGCGTTTCAAATTGATATGCCACACGGTATAAAGTTTTTTCATCGAATGGTTTACCAATTAATTGTAAGCCGATAGGTCGACCATTTTCAGCTAAACCACAAGGTATAGAAATACCTGGTAAACCTGCTAAGTTAACTGGCGTTGTAAGTAAATCATTCGCATACATAGTTAATGGATCATCAATTTCAGAACCTATATCAAAAGCAACTGTTGGCGTTGTTGGTCCAATGACTACATCATAATTATCAAAAACATTCTCAAAATCATTTTTAATTAACGTTCTCACTTTTTGCGCCTTTTTATAGTATGCATCGTAATATCCAGAGCTTAATACGTATGTTCCAAGGAAGATACGACGTTTAACTTCTTCACCAAAACCTTCGCTACGTGACATTTTATAAAGTTCCTCTAAATTAGAAGCATCTTTTGAATGATATCCGTAACGAATACCGTCAAAGCGTGCTAAGTTAGAAGAAGCCTCTGCTGACGCAATAACATAATATGAAGGGATGCCATAAGGTGTACGTGGTAATGACACTTCTTCTACTGTCGCACCTAATGATTTTAAAGTTTCTACTGCTTTAAGCACAGAAGCCTTCACTTCTTCGTCTACGCCCTCACCAATGTATTCTTTAGGCAAGGCAATTTTCATTCCAGAAATGTCTTTACCAATATCAGATGTAAAGTCATTTGATACATTTGGTGCGCTTGTAGAGTCAAGTTCATCTTCACCTACAATCGCTTCTAACACGATGGCATTGTCCTTTACATTACGTGTTAAAGGACCAATTTGGTCTAATGAAGATGCAAAAGCAACTAAACCAAAACGAGAAACACGTCCATATGTTGGTTTTAACCCAACGACACCACAATACGCAGCTGGTTGACGAATCGAACCACCTGTATCTGTTCCTAAAGTAAATGGAACTAAACCAGCAGCAACTGCAGCAGCAGAACCACCAGAAGAACCACCTGGTACAGCTTTATGATCAAATGGATTTACAGTCTTCTTGAAATAAGAAGTTTCCGTAGAACCACCCATCGCAAACTCATCTAAATTGACTTTACCGATTAACACGCCGTTTTCAGCATGTAATTTTTTCATGACAGTGGATTCATAAATCGGCACGAAGCCTTCTAACATTTTACTTGCACAAGTTGTTTCTAAGCCTTCAGTGATAATGTTATCTTTAATTCCCATAGGAATACCGAATAATTTACCTTCAATTTCACCTGCAGCTTGCTTTTGATCTAACTCTTCAGCTTTTTTAAGTGCATTTTCTTTATCTAAAGCTAAAAAAGATTTGATTTGTGGATCAGTTTCTTCAATTGCATCATATATATCTTTTACGATTTCTGAAGGCTTAATTTTATTTTCTTTAATTAATTTTTGTAAATTTTCAATTGATTCATAACGGATGCTCATAATTATGCGTCCTCCCCATTCATCACTGCAGGCACTTTAAATTGACCCGCCTCTACCTCTTTGGCATTTGCTAATGCTTTTTCTTGTGGTAATCCTTTATGCGCCACATCATCTCTTAAAACATTTTGCAAATCTAATACGTGATTCGTAGGTTTAACATTTTCTGTATCAACTGAATCAATTTGATGACAAAAATCTAACACACCTGCTAACGTCTCTTGAATTTCTTTCGATTCATTATCCGACACATTTAAACGTGCAAGGTTAGCAATGTGCTTCACTTGTTCATGTGTTATTTCGGTCATGACTTCATTAGCCTCCTTAAAAATACTCTTTTATCTTAAAATTGTACCAAATTTCAAGGTAAAAATCTAAGTATTTTCTACAACTCTCCATTGTTTCCAAGCACATTTAATTAACTTTTAAACCACTAACAAGCTAAATGACTTTCTTGTTCCCCTTTTATTGTTAAATGTTACTCAAATATAGGTTTATCATTAAATGAAATAACACAGGGTTATATTTTTGCATAAAAAGTAATAACAAATAAGGCCAATATTTCACCTCTGACCTCTTCAATAGTCTAATTTAACATTTATGTCCTATTTTTAGTTCGAATTGTTAACTTTTTGTATGAAATTACACTTTTATTCTAGCGATAATTCTGTATAATTAGTTTATGTAACAAAAAGGGGGATATATATGTTAATTTTTGGGTCAACTTTATCAAGTCAAGTCAACCCTGACTGGCAAACGTATATTATGATTGCACTCTATTTTATTATCTTGCTTGGTATTGGTTATTATGGCTATAAACAAGCTACGAGTAACTTAAGTGAATACATGTTAGGCGGTCGTAATATCGGGCCTTGGGTTACTGCACTTTCAGCTGGTGCATCTGACATGAGTGGTTGGATGATTATGGGGTTACCAGGTGAAGTGTATTCTACAGGTCTATCAGCTGCTTGGTTAGCCATCGGGTTAACGTTAGGTGCTTGGATCAACTATTTACTTGTAGCACCGCGATTACGCTTACATACTGAAATCGCTGGTGACGCTATAACACTTCCAGATTTTTTCAAAAATCGTTTAAACGATAAGTCTAATTTAATTAAAATTATTTCTGGAGGTATTATCGTAGTTTTCTTCACATTATATACACATGCAGGTTTTGTGTCGGGAGGAAAATTATTTGATAGTGCTTTTGGATTAGATTATCGTTTTGGATTATTATTAGTTGCGGTTATCGTTATTGCTTATACATTTTTTGGTGGTTACCTTGCCGTGTCGATTACAGACTTTTTCCAAGGTGTCATCATGCTCATCGCAATGATAATGGTCCCTATCGTTGTCATGCTTAAACTTAATGGATTAGATACGTTTCATTCAGTCGCAGAATTAAAACCTACCAACTTAGATTTATTTAGAGGTACGACTGTCATTGGTATCATTTCATTCTTCGCTTGGGGATTAGGGTATTTTGGACAACCACATATTTTAGTGCGTTTTATGTCTATTCGTTCAATTAAACTCTTCCCATTCACTAGAAGAATTGGTATTTCATGGATGGCTGTTGGATTAATTGGCGCAGTATTAGTAGGTCTTCTAGGTATTGCATTTATTCCTGCTCAAGGAGTAGAAATTAAGGATCCTGAAACATTATTTATTTTAATGGGACAAGTACTGTTTCATCCTTTAGTTGGTGGCTTTTTATTAGCGGCCATTTTAGCTGCCATTATGAGTACGATTTCGTCACAATTACTCGTTACATCAAGCTCACTAACAGAGGACTTTTATAAGTTAATCCGTGGTGATAAAGCAAATACAAAAAAACATGAAAAAGAATTTGTATTAGTGGGTCGTCTTTCAGTTATTTTAGTTGCCATTATCGCAATTGCGATTGCTTGGTCACCAAATGATACGATATTAAACTTAGTTGGTAATGCTTGGGCAGGATTTGGTGCTGCATTTGGACCTCTTGTTATTTTATCTTTATATTGGAAATCATTAACAAGAACTGGTGCTATTAGTGGTATGATTGCCGGTGCAGTCACTGTTATATTGTGGATAGTTTTTGCGTTACCTTTGGGTAAAACATATGAAATTTTTTCACTTTATGAAATTGTTCCTGGCTTTATTATGAGTTTACTCGTTACAATTGTAGTTTCAAAATTTACGAAAAAACCTGACGCATTCGTTATTGATGATATGAACGAAGTTAAACGTAGACTAGAATTGAATGAATAAGTTCAATCCTCTGCGTACAATCACTTAAACATAAAATAGCCTTCAAAATTCGTTTTAAAGAATTTTGAAGGCTATTTTCATTTGCATTGACTTGACGTAACTAATGCCTACACGTCAAACTATAACTATGACACATATGCCGTTTTATTGATTGTAGATGTGCACTTTAGGACTATTGTCATCTTTGGATTTTGTGATAAGTGCGCGTGGTTCATTACCATCTTTAATGTGAATTTCATACGTATCTACACTTCCGAAGTCTTTTTCAGCAAGTTGCGTCACGTACTGCGTAATACCTATTAATTCAGCTCTTCCATAATAATCGATTGGCAAATCAACAGATAAAGATTGCACTTTTTTATCTTTAAACTTTGCTTTTCCTACCGCTTGTGTAAAGTTCGTAAAGTAAGATTGAAGATTATTATTAAAATCACGGAAATTGGCATTGAGTTGCTCATTCAAATCTGCAGCTTCACCTGAAGGCATCAATACGGTTTGTTCCTTCACTTTATTCCATTCTTTTAATTCAGCACCATTCTCATCTGATGTCGCATAACTTACAAACGATCCCGGAACGATTTGATCTTTACCCGATTGCATATATATCGCAAAAGTAATTGGAACGTCTTTTAACTGATCGTTTTCACGTAGTCGAGATAACATTTCTTCAGCGATTTCTCGACCTTGTTTTTCAACTTTCTTCTTATCTAAATCAACACTAAATGTCTCACCGTATTTTTCTTTTTGATAATAATAAACTTGATTCATCGCAAGACCAATCGTAAGTCCTTTAACTTTCTTACCACTCGTGTCGCCATTGTCATAGAAATTTTGTTCTAAAATATGTGATAACACTTGTGGTGATTGTTTAGCTATTTTTTCTTCATCTTTTTCACCATGAACAGAAGGATTGAGTCCGAGATTTTCACTTGCTTGCTTCTCTTCTTTTTCCTTATCGCTCATTTTATTTAATTCATCTTTAGTCAATTTAGGCTTTAAATAAGCTTGAATTGTCTTTTTATCTAAAAACTGTCCATCTTGATATAAATAGTCATCTGTAGGATAAATTTCTTTACTGATTTCTAATAAACCTGATTCAAAATCTTCACCATTAAAATGATTAGACATTTTTTCTTGTGTTAAACCACGCGCTTGACTCTCTTTAAATGGTAAAATTGTCCGATAATTATCACCTTGAACGTTTTTATCAGTCGCAATGTGTTTAACATTATTTTCTTTTTTAGAAGATGAATCATTTGAAGATTGGTTTTCAGATTGATTTGGACCACACGCGACTAATACCAATGATAAACCAACGATGATAAAAGACCTTTTTTTCATAGGCACAATCTCCCTTTTTAATTGATTTCATTTTGCTTATCAATAAAGTCTTGTTCATTCCAAATTGGTGTCCCTAATGTCTCTGCTTTCGTTAACTTAGAGCCAGCATCTTTACCTGCAATAACAAGGTCTGTTGATTTTGTTACACTACTTGTCACTTTGGCACCATGATTTTTCAACCATTGTGATGCCTCAGTTCTTGTCATTTGCTCTAATTTACCAGTCAATACAACAGTTTTATTTTTAAAATCAGGATGGCCATCAATTTGTGATGATTTTTGACCAGTGTAAGTCATGTTTACATGTTGTTGTGACATTTTTTGAATTAACTTTTGAATATCCTCATTGCTCATATAAGTTACAAAGGATTGTGCTAACTTTTCACCTACGTCATATATTTCCACAAGTTCCGCTTCTGTGACTTGCATTAAACGTTCCATCGTATCATACTTTTCTGCAAGCACTTGACTGGCTTTGACACCTAAGTGACGAATACCTAGGCCAAATAATAGATGTTCTAATGATTGTGATTTAGATTTTTCAATCGCCTTAATAAGGTTATCTGCTTTCTTTTCACCCATACGTTCAAGAGGTAATAGATCGTTCTTTTCAAGATAAAATATATCTGCCACGTCTTTGATTAAATGATGATGATAAAGTTGTTCTATGATTTTAGTGCCTAAACCATCAATATTCATCGCTTGTCTCGATACAAAATGTTTTAATCCTTCTATCAGTTGCGCTTGGCATTTTGGGTTGATACACCTTAATGCAACTTCACCTTCAATGCGTACAAGTTCATGACCACAACTCGGGCAATGTGTTGGCATGCGATAAGGCTGAGCGTCATCTGACCGACGATCTAAAATGACTTTAACCACTTCAGGTATGATATCACCGGCTTTTTTCACAACAACATGATCACCTATTCGTATATCTCTTTCATGAATTAGGTCTTCATTATGTAATGAGGCTCTAGAAACAGTCGTCCCTGCTACATGAACTGGAGTTAAAATTGCAGTAGGTGTCACCACACCAGTACGACCAATACTTAACTCAATGTCTTCTAAAGTAGTGACAACTTCTTCAGCAGGAAACTTATATGCAATGGCCCATCTCGGTGATTTTTGGGTAAAACCCATCTCCTCTTGATGCTCAATGGCGTTCACTTTGATAACAATACCATCGATATCATAACTTAATGTATCACGTTCTGAGGTCCACTTGTCAATATACGCCAGTACATCGTCTATGGTTTTGACATTCATCCGTTCAGGATTTGTTTTGAATCCTAGTTGATCCAATTCAGCTAATGCTTCACTTTGTGATGTGGCATCTAACTCTGTGAAATCATTTATACTGTATAGAAAAATATCAAGTTTACGTGCTGCGGCTAATTTTGAATCTAGTTGACGTAGCGAACCCGCAGCCGCATTGCGGGGGTTAGCAAACGGTTGTTCACCCTTTTTCTCTTTTTCATCGTTAAGCCTCAAAAACGATTGACGAGGCATATAGGCCTCTCCACGTACTTCAAAAGAAATCGGTTCTTTTAATGTGAGTGGGATTGCGTGAATCGTTTTTAAATTTTCTGTTATATCTTCACCTGTCGTTCCATCTCCACGCGTTAATCCTTGGACAAAACGACCGTCAACATATTTCAATGACACAGCTAAACCGTCTATTTTCAATTCACACATGTATTCGACTTCCCCTACAGCATCTCTTACACGTTGATCAAAACGACGTAAATCTGTCTCATTAAATGCATTAGATAAACTTAGCATCGGCGTGTCATGTCGAACTTTTTCAAACGTCGATTGTGCTTCTCCACCCACACGTACCGTTGGTGAATCTGCAGCTTTAAGTTCAGGGTGTTGTGATTCAATTTCTATTAATTCATGCAACAATTTATCATATTCACTGTCTGGAACACTTGGGTTATCTAATACGTGATATTCATAATTGTATTGATGTAACCGTTCATGCAATACACGCACGCGCGCCTTCAAATCCATAAATCTTAGTCCTCCTTTTTCTCAATTGGAGCAAATTGTGCTAATAAACGTTTAGGCCCTTGCGATTTAAAGATAATATCTAACTCAACCGAACCATTTTTAACGTTCACATTAGACACCATACCCTCTCCCCAACTTTTATGCGTCACTTTATCTCCAACGTTCCAATCAGATGTCGTTGATGCCTGCTTATTCACTACTGTTCGTTGGCTAAATCCTCTCTTAGGTGACGTCCGTTTTTGTGCTACATGAGAAGATTGTTTACGTTCTGGTATCGCTAATAAATCATCTGGTATCTCATTTAGGAAACGTGAACGTGGATTTGATTGAGAACGTCCGAATAATGTACGTGATGTCGCATGCGTCAGATACAATTCTTCTTCCGCACGTGTAATGGCTACATAACTAATACGGCGCTCTTCCTCCATTTCATGATCATCATCGCTTTTAATTGCACGGACATGTGGGAAAATGCTTTCCTCCATCCCTATGATAAACACTACAGGATACTCTAAACCTTTCGCAGAGTGCATAGTCATTAATGTCACACCGTCTTCTAAATTGGCTTCATCAACATCAGCTACAAGAGATAAATCTGTTAAGAAGTTAATCAAAGATTGTTCTTCTAAAGGCGTATTTTTTTCATAATCTTTCGGAACAGACATAAATTCGTCTATATTTTCTAAACGGCTGCGTGCTTCTAACGTTTGTTCGCGTTCTAACATCTCACGATAACCTGACTTAATGAGCACTTCCTCTACGATGTCACTTATTTCTAAAAACTCTTGTTCTCGCATGAGATGATTGATCAATTGATAAAATTCAGATGCAGCTTGTGTTACTTTTTTAGATAATCCTATAAAGTCAACTTCAGCTAAAGCTTCAAACATACTAATATTGTTCGTTGAGGCATACGCTGCGATTTTGTCCACAGATGATGGCCCTATTCCTCTTTTAGGAACATTGATAACACGGCGTAAACTGATATCATCTGCACTATTCGCAATTAAACGCAAATAGCTTAATACATCCTTAATCTCTTTGCGATCATAGAATTTCTGTCCTCCAACCATGACATAAGGTAGATTAGATTTTAAAAACGTTTCTTCAAGAACACGAGATTGCGCATTTGTGCGATAGAGCACTGCAATATCTTTTAATTGTCGTCCTTTTTTCTGTTGTTTGAAGATTTCACGCACCACATATTCGGACTCATCACGTTCGCTAAATGCTTCATAATAGTTTATTTTTTCACCGTTCGCATTCGCTGTCCATAAGCCTTTTGGTTTACGCTCTGTATTGTTTCTGATAACCTCATTCGCAGCATTTAAAATGGTTTTCGTTGAACGATAATTTTGTTCTAGAAATATCGTTTTCGCTTTTGGATAATCTTCCTCAAACGATAGAATATTTTGAATATCTGCACCACGCCAACCATAAATGGATTGGTCTGAATCCCCTACAACACATAAGTTTTTAAACTTTTGTGCCATTAAATTAACAAGCGTGTACTGTGCCTTATTCGTATCTTGATACTCATCAACATGTATGTATTGAAATTTGTTTTGATAGTAATCTAACACTTCTGGTACGCGCTCAAATAATTTAATTGTCGTCATAATTAAATCGTCAAAGTCTAAAGCTTGGTTTCGAATCAGCTGTTTTTGATACCCTTCGTATACTTTAGCAACCATTTGTGTATAAAAATCGTTCGCCGATTCTAATGCATCTTGAGGTGTTTTCAATTCATTTTTCAAATTGCTAATGGCCCCAATAAACATGCGTGGTTCATAGCGTTTAGGGTCTATATTTTCACGTTTCAACACATCTTTAATCACTGATTTTTGGTCTGTCGGATCAATAATTGTGAAATTGCGCTCTATACCTATCCGATCTGCGTCACGACGTAAAATGCGTACACACATTGAGTGAAACGTAGACATCCAAATGACTTCAGCTTCTTCACCTACTAATTTTTGAACACGCTCTTTCATTTCTTTTGCTGCTTTATTCGTAAATGTAATCGCTAAAATGTTATAAGGAGATATGCCTTTTTCATCAAGTAAGTACGCAATGCGATGTGTCAAAACGCGCGTTTTACCAGATCCAGCACCTGCCATAATTAAAAGCGGCCCTTCCGTTGTGCGTACCGCTTCACTTTGTTCAGTATTCATATGTTTTACAAGTGGATTCATTATGTTCTCTCCTTTATTTTAGTCGTTTGTATCGCTTTCTTGATATTCTCATATACTAAATTCCCAACAATTATGGTATCGGCAATGGACGCAAATGATTGTGCACTTTCATAACTATCAATGCCCCCACCATAGAATAATTGAGTGGTATTTAAGTGTGATTTTGCAGCTTGAATATCTTCTAAACTTCCTTTAGTGCCACTATATTCTAAATATAATATCGGTAATCGGTACATGTCATTTGCCATTTGTGCATAAGCTTCAATATCCTCAGTGACTAATGTAGTATTCGCTTTCGTATGTCGCGCTACTTTACTTTCAGCATTCAGTACGACATATCCCTCGAAAATAATATCTTCAAAATGAATCATATGCCCATACATTTTGAGGGCTTCTAACAACAATCCATTATGATAAGTCACATCAGTACTATTCATAACTGTTGGGACAAAATAGAAATCAAATCCAGGTACAACACTTTCAATGTTTGAGATTTCCAAAGCTAATGGTAGCGGATAACGTCGCACACGACTCATTAAATGTAATACGTTATCTTCTGTAACATTATCAGTGCCGCCAATCATGATGGCATCAGTTTGAGACATACATACTTTTTCAAGATCCGCATCAGAAATGGGTTTTGCTGGATCTAATTTAAAGATATGGTGCCATTGTTTTATATCATACATAACCGAATACTCCTTTAAATATCATAGATAATATTATAGCATTTTTAAGACTGATATTCTAAGTAACACCTTGGGATTTATAGGAAAAATTACATAAAAAAAGCAAGCGATAAACTGCACGTTAAACGTTCACTTTATCACTTACTTTTTTACTTTATTTTTAATGCTTCGTCTCAATATCCATTCGTTCTAAAATCATTGTATATGCATCATTTCCCCACTGAAGTGAGCGTTTCACTCGAGAAATCGTCGCAGTAGATGCGCCAGATTCAGCTTCTATTGTTGCATAAGTGTAACCTTGTTTAATCATCTTCGCGACTTGTAGGCGCTGTGATAACGATTGGAGCTCATTTACTGTACATAAATCATCAAAAAATTGATAACATTCCTCGCGTGTTTCTAGTGTCAAAATTGCATCAAACAATTCATCTAATGCTTGTCCACGTAACTTTTCAATTTGCATGGTATACAACCCCTATTTTTTATATGTTTAAGGATATTTTAACGAATTAATACATTAAAGTGTAGTATTTTTATGCTAAACCTACTCTTTTAAATATTGTATCAACTTGATTCAAGTGATGTCTAGGGTCAAAACAAGCATTCAGTTCATCTTCTGATAATTTTTCTGTAATTTTAGCGTCCCCTTCAACAAGTGTTCTAAATGGGGTCTTTGTTGCCCAAGATTCCATTGCTTTAGGTTGTACTGTATCATAAGCCTCTTCACGTACCATACCTTTATCAATTAACGCTAATAACACACGTTGTGAATAAATGAGACCAAACGTTTTATTCATGTTTTCTGTCATGTTCTCTTCATAAACTGTTAAACGATCAACAATGTTAGTAAAGCGATTCAACGCGTAATCAAGTGCAATTGTCACATCTGGTAACATAATTCGTTCTGCTGATGAATGTGAAATATCTCGTTCATGCCAAAGTGCCACATTTTCATACGCTGTTGTAATGTAACCACGAATCACTCGCGCTATACCAGTAATGTTCTCTGAACCAATAGGATTACGTTTATGAGGCATTGCAGATGATCCTTTTTGACCTTTCGCAAATGCTTCTTCAACTTCACGTGTTTCTGTTTTTTGTAAGTTTCTAATTTCAACTGCAAATTTTTCAAGCGAAGTAGCAATAAGACTTAACGTCGCAATGTAGTATGCATGACGATCACGTTGTAACGTTTGAGTAGAAATCGGTGCTGTCCCAATACCTAAATGCTTACATACATAGGCTTCAATTTCAGGCGGGATATTAGCGAATGTTCCTACCGCTCCACTCATTTTTCCAACTTCAATTTCTTCTCGTACGCGTTTGAAACGTTCAAGATTGCGCTGCATTTCTGCATACCATAACGCCATCTTTAAGCCAAATGTAGTTGGTTCAGCATGCACGCCATGCGTACGTCCCATCATTAATGTATACTTATATGCTTTCGCTTTGTTTGCTAGGACTTCTATAAATCGTTCCAAGTCTTTTTCGATAATGTCATTTGCTTGCTTAACTTGGTAACTTAGTGCAGTATCGACTACATCTGTTGAAGTGAGCCCGTAATGCACCCATTTACGCTCTTCACCAAGTGTTTCAGAAACTTGACGAGTAAAGGCAACGACATCGTGGCGTGTCTCTAATTCGATTTCTTGAGCACGCGCAACATCGACTTTCGCATGTTCACGAATTTTTTTTACGTCTTCTTTAGGTATCTCTCCTAACTCACTCCAAGCTTCACAAGCTAAAATTTCAACTTCTAACCATGCCTCATAGCGGTTTTGATCTGTCCAAATGTTTGACATTTCTTTTCTTGAATAGCGTTCAATCATTATAAAATCTCCTAACTTGTTTTTTCGTATGCTTACACTTCTAACATAAAATTGTATTCAGTCACATTATAGCAAACGGACATCATATGTACATTATCTATATAAACAGATATAACGTTCGGAATCAATCCATTTATTTATATTTATCCTAAAATATTTTTCGTAAAAACTACTAAAAACGAACGTTAACGGATTCTCAAACAAAAACATACGCATTTAAAAAGAGACGTCAACGCTAGCGTTTGAATCGTCTCTTAATTAATGTTAATGACTCATTTTCTTCCCAGTAAAAATAATTTCCTGTTTTAAAACGTCAATACTGCCATCTTTATTCTCTTTGAAGACTGGTTTTTCATAACGTTTAATTGGCATATAACCAGCCTCTTTCATGCGCAATAAACACGCTTCTATCGTTTCGCCGTCTTCTACTTTAAATTTCATCTGTGTCATACGCCTTCACTTTCTTACTTCGAACACCTTTAACCCAGAATCCACCATGTATATTACGTGGCTCATAAGCAATGATAAACGCTTTCGGATCCAATGCTTTAATTGTATCCATTAATTTGAGCTCATAGCGCTTCGGCGTTAAAATTTGCATGACAAGGCGATCACCATCTCGACCATGAGCTGCAAAGTGTGTGACTCCATAGCCTAAATCTCTAAGTTGTCTTGGGATGTCCAATTCATAATCTGCCGTAGTAACATTTACAACAGAATAGCCTAATGCTAATTTTTCTTCAATTTTCATACCTACAATAATACCTACTGAAAAACCTAATGCGTATGCGATGACGTTTTGAAATTGATCTAGTCCTGACATTACCATACCTAAACCAATAACATAAACTAAAACTTCAACAAAACTTAAAGCCGCTGCATAATATCTATACCCTTTCAGTGTTAATATTAGGCGCATCGTTAGCGCAGTTACATAGGCAACATTAATTAGAAATATTGCCAATATGAGTAGTAAAGGGTTATCATTTATCGCACTCATAACTTACCTCACTTCTTGAAATTTAGCTCATTGTATCAGGATTTATTTCAAATGTCATTAAAATTTTTATTTTGGCCATGTATATCGTGTATATGCTAATTCACGTTTGTGCGCATTACGTACATATAAATCTTCAATTCTTGTGGCCGCTTGTTGTGACACTGCTTTCCCCTCTAAATAGTCATCAATTTCCTGATACGTGACACCTAAAGCCGTTTCATCTGGTAATTGTGGTTTGTCATCTTCTAAATCTGCAGTTGGTGTTTTTTCATAAAGATGAGCAGGTGCATTTAAGTGTTGTAACAATTGTCGCCCTTGACGTTTGTTTAGTCCGAATATAGGTGCAATGTCAGCAGCACCGTCTCCATATTTCGTGAAAAATCCTGTAACATTTTCTGCAGAATGGTCAGTCCCAACAACGATACCACCTGTATGCGACGCAATTGAGAATTGAACTTTCATTCTTTCTCTTGCTTTCTCATTACCTTTTTGAAAATCTGTTAACGTGATACCTGCTTGTTTTAAAGACGCAACACTTTGGTCTACGGCAGGTTTAATATTCACTGTAATCGTTTTATCAGGTTGGATAAATTTGAGTGCGTCATCTACTTCATCTGCGTCTCGTTGAACGCCATAAGGTAGTTTTACAGCAATAAATTCATACGTTTTACTACTATTTTCATTGAGTTCATTTACCGCAAGCTGCGTTAATTTACCAACTAATGTAGAGTCTTGACCTCCTGAAATGCCTAATACAAGCGTGCGAATAAAAGAATGAGACGTCACATATGCTTTAATGAAATGTTTTATCTCTTCGATAGTCTTAACGACATCTATTTCAGGTTGTACTTTCATTTCATTCACAATAATCGTTTGCATTTTACTCATGTTCATGTTCTTCCTCCATTTCTTTCACATGTTCAGCTACTTCGAAAATGCGACGCTGTTTATTTTCCCAACATGCGGTACTTAAATCAACTGGATATTCTTCAGGATTGAGATAGCGTTTATTTTCATCCCATAGTAGCTCTAAATTCTGTTGTAAAAAAGTTTTAGCATCATTTTCACTTGGTAAGTCATAGACACATTTTCCGTTTATAAAAATATCGTGATGTAAGTCAATCGCTTTAAACTTTTTAATATATTTCATTTTGTAAGTATGAATAGGATGGAACATTTTAAGTTTCGTTGTTTCATTAGGATTTTCATGATCCAATGTAATATAATCGCCTTCTGATTTATTTGTTTTCGTATTAATAATGCGATATACACGTTTTTTTCCTGGTGTTGTTACTTTTTCAGCATTGTTTGAGAGTTTTATACGGTCTACAAGTTGGCCATTGTCATCTTCGACAGCGACCATTTTATATACAGCACCTAATGCAGGTTGTTGATATGCTGTAATTAATTTCGTACCTACACCCCAGCTGTCAACAGTAGCTCCTTGTGCTTTTAAACTAGAAATGGTTTCTTCATCTAAATCGTTAGACGCGATAATTTTGGCATCAGGAAAACCTGCTTCATCTAACATTTTACGCGCTTCTTTTGATAAGTATGCAATATCTCCAGAGTCAAGGCGTATTCCTATGAAATTAATTTGATCGCCTAATTCTTTTGCGACACGGATTGCGTTGGGTACCCCTGATTTTAACGTGTGAAATGTGTCTACTAAAAACACACAATTTTTATGACGTTCTGCATATTTTTTGAAAGCAATGTACTCATCTCCATACGTTTGAACAAATGCATGAGCGTGTGTGCCGGAGACAGGTATATTAAATAATTTACCTGCTCTCACATTACTCGTAGCATCAAAACCACCAATAATCGCTGCTCTTGCCCCCCATACAGCCGCATCAAGTTCATGAGCACGTCGTGTACCAAATTCCATTAACGTATCATTTGGAGCCACTTGCTTAATTCTGCTTGCTTTAGTTGTAATTAACGTTTGGAAATTAATAATATTTAATAAAGCTGTTTCAATCAGTTGAGCTTGGATAAGTGGTGCTTCAATACGCATTAAGGGTTCGTTCCCAAAACATAGTTCTCCCTCCTGCATAGAACGAATATGCCCTGTAAATTTAAGTTCTTTTAAATAATTTAAAAAATCCGCTTCATACCCTATGTCTTTTAAATAAGCTAAATCCGTATCAGAAAAATGGAGATGATTGATAAAATCTATTACTCTTCTCAATCCATTAAAAACGGCATAGCCACTTTCGAAAGGCATTTTTCTAAAATAAAGATCAAAAATAGCTGTACGTTCATGAATACCGTCATTCCAATAAGATTCAGCCATATTAATTTGGTATAAGTCGTTGTGTAACATTAAACTATCATCTTGATATTGGTACATATAATTTCTCCTCGTCCTTTTAGTCATATCTATGATATAACACTTTTAGACTATGTTTGCCATCTTTTAATAAGAACATCGACAAAAATATGACAATTAATACAATTTTTCTAAAGATTTTTCATTTATCGATTATAATGAACGGTGAGGTGGTACGATGTTAAAAGAGGCAATATCATTTATAACGCAATATTATGAGGAAACGAATCAACCTCATTACAAAAAGTTAGAGCGCATTAAAGAGGTTGAACATGACATTAATACAACGGGCTTTTATCACCATACATCAGAAGAATTAATTTATGGCGCGCGTCTCGCATGGCGCAATTCAAATCGTTGTATCGGTCGCTTGTTTTGGGAAAGTTTAAAAGTTCAAGATGCAAGACATATTAAAGACGAACCAGCATTTTTAAATGCTATCACTACTCACATCGAAAAAGCTACGAATCATGGTAAGATCGTACCATATATTACAATTTTCGCCCCCTCATTTGAGGATTCACCGAAAATTTTTAATCATCAGTTGATTCGATATGCCGGTTATGAAAATAAAGGGGATCCCGCTGAAAAGAATATCACACAACTCGCCGAACATTTAGGTTGGCGTGGCACTCACAGTGACTTTGATATCTTACCACTTATATATCAACTTCCTGACCAACCAATCAAATATTTTGACTACCCAAAATCACTTATTTTGGAAGTGCCCATTCGACATCATGCATACCCTAAAATAGAACAGTTAAATTTAAAATGGTATGCCGTGCCAATTATATCCAGTATGGACTTGAAAATTGGCGGTATCACATACCCAACAGCGCCTTTTAACGGTTGGTATATGGTTAATGAGATTGCCGTTCGAAACTTTATTGACCCTTATCGATACAACTTAATGCAACCTTTAGCAGACGCAATGGATTTTGATACGTTAAGAAACAGTAGCTTCAATAAAGATCGTGTATTAGTTGAAATAAATGATGCTGTCTACCAATCTTTTAAAGATAATGGTGTCTCTATGGTAGACCATTTAACAGCGTCCAAGCAGTTTGAAAAATTTGAAGCGATAGAAAGCGCTAAAGGTCGTACAGTGACAGGAAAATGGTCGTGGCTTGCACCACCATTATCGCCTACTTTAACGCCTAATTACCATCATGGATACGATAATACAATGCGTGAAACAAACTTTTATTATAAAAAAAAGGACCCGAGTGGGTGCCCTTTTCATTAGATTTGTGTAAAATAAGGACAAACATTCACGAGTGAGGTGAGGTTATGTCCTTATTTTATTTAGGACCCAAAGGCACTTTTTCATATTTAGCTGCCTTAAAATATGAGAAAGACCTTAATCAATTAATCCCAAAAGAAAATCTTTATGAAGTCATTCAAGCTGTACAAGCAAATCCTCAATCAAAAGCAATTGTCCCTATTGAAAATGCAATAGAAGGTACGATTAACGTGGTCGCGGATAACCTAGTTGAACATGATTTAACAATCATTAAAGAAATTCATTTAGATATAGAGTTTTCGTTATACACCCAATCAACTACAAGTTTAGAGGATATTACTCGAGTGTATTCTATTGGACCAGCCATTAGCCAAACCCAAAAATTCATTCACGAACGACAGTTAGACTACGCGTATGCACAAAGTACGGTAGACGCATTAAAATATATTAATGCCACTACAGCTGCAATTGCCCCCAAAGGAAGTGGTGAGGCTTATGGTTACGTCCCGCTCATCGAAAATATTGAAGATTTCCCACATAATATGACACGTTTTTTAGTATTAACTCGTGAGGCTACTGTACCGAATAAAGGTCATCAATGCATGCTCATCATTACGCCAAGTTATGACAAACCTGGTTTGTTAGCAAGTATTTTAAACACTTTTGCTTTATTTAATGTGAACCTAAGTTGGATTGAATCTAGACCATTAAAAACGCAACTAGGCATGTATCGCTTTTTTGTTCAATGCGTCTACCCTAGTGATGAGGATATGCATAAAATCACAACCATTTTAGAAACGCTCGATTTTGAAATCCGTCATTTAGGTCGTTTCGATGCATAATGCCATACATAGTTGATATAGAAAACCTCCAAATTTAAATCCCCCTTCAATATGTTGAAAGGGGATTTATATATATTCTCTCATTTAGTTTAGATGCTCTTGATAAAGGTTTTCTACGTCTTTTTGATTAATATCAGGGAGATTTTCATTGTTGTGGATATAAATATCTGTAGAACCTGTTAATTGGATTGGATTATTTTCTCCCGAAAAAGTATTGTGCAAAATATCTATATTCTGATGAGGCGCATCTTTATGACTGCGTATGTGCAACGTATCTAGCATTTTTGTGTTTTGAATATCATTGTGAATAAATATTAAATCTTTGCCCCCCTCTTTACCTTCTATGCGTCCATCAAACGACACCATATGCTTCCCTTTGTAAACGCCTAAATAGCGTAATACGCCAGCACAGTTGATAAACGAATTATAAGCAATAAATAAATTTTTAGCTTTTAAAGGGGTGAGTGCATACGATTGAGTACCTTCAAATACATTATGTTGGATGACGATGTTCTCATAATAATGAAAAAGTCTGCTAGCATGTGAGCCAATTGCGCGATTCCACGGTCCCATGTTACCCTCACCAGAATTGCCAAAATAACAATTTTCTATTACTACATTTTTAGTAATTGTACCGTCATTGACACCAAATTTTGGAAAAGCACCCTCAATGAACAAATCAAGTTGAATGGCTTCTGAAAACCAACGATCCCCTGCATAATCAGCAAAACCTAAAAATGCACAATCATGTATGTGTACCCCATCTAAGCCACAAGCATCAATACCATGACCACCAACAATATTTTTAAAAGTAACATGAGATACTTCTATTTCACGTGCATGCCCTAAACACATGGCGGTATTGTTATAGGGACATTCCGTTCCATTCATATCAAAAGTACCGCCTTCAATTTTAATATAGCCATTCCCTTCATAACGATAATATTTTTTACGACTTGATCCATTTTTCAATAATGCATCACGCCCTTTACGTAATAGCACCGCTTCATCATCAAGTTTTAGGGTTGTATTTTGATATATTTTTAAAGCTTTCGCAATATGATATTCACCTTTAGGTATATAGACCGTACCACCCCCATTTCTAGCCACTACATTTAATGCACGTTGAATGCCATAAGTGTCAAACCATTTATTTTTTGTTTTAGCGCCAAAATTTTTAACATTTTTTAACATTGGTCTAGTATCCTTCCATATTTAGGTTATACTATAATCATCTCTGATTTATAGATAGTATACCCAATTTTAGGAGGACATTATGTCAAAAAGAGCTTTAATCGTAGTTGACTATTCTAATGACTTCATCGCAGACAATGGAAAATTGACTTGTGGGGGCGCTGGTCAAGCCATCGAGGGGTACATTGTAGATCGCATTCAACATTATCATGATAAAAAAGAAAATATCTTTTTTATGATGGATTTACATTTTGAAAATGATCCTACCCACCCAGAGTCTAAAAGTTTTCCTCCACATAATATTATCGGTACTGAAGGACGAAAATTATACGGACAAGTCGGTTCAGTATTTCAAACAATTGAACATGAAGAACATGTATTTTTTATAGATAAAAGGCGCTATGATTCTTTCTTTGGCACACCTTTAGATACATTACTTAGAGAAAGAAAAATCGACACTTTGGAGATAGTAGGTGTTTGTACAGATATTTGTGTGTTACACACAGCATCTACTGCTTATAATTTAAATTATCAATTAGTCATTCCTAAAGATGGCGTAGCATCATTCAATGAATTAGGACATGAATGGGCACTTGCTCATTTTAAAAATACTTTAGGCGCAACGGTGGAATAACATACGTGTGCCATGCTAAAATATGTAATAAATCAATAGTAAAGATATAAGGAGTTTATCAAATGACAACATATATTTTCGGACATCAAAATCCAGATACAGATGCCATCACATCAGCGATTATTATGGCAGACTTTGAACAACTTCACGGCAACAAAGACGCTAAAGCATATCGCTTAGGAAATGTTGCTCCTGAAACACAATATGCTTTAGATTATTTTAATGTTGAAGCACCAGAACTTTTGACAGATGATTTAACTGACCAAGAAGTGATTTTAGTTGATCATAATGAATTTCAACAAAGTGCTGAAACGATTAATAAAGCAAAAGTTAAACACGTTATCGATCATCACCGTATTGCGAACTTCGAAACAGCTGGACCACTCTATTACCGTGCAGAACCAGTAGGCTGTACAGCTACAATTCTTTACAAAATGTACAATGAACGTGGTTATGACATCAAACCTGAAATCGCAGGATTAATGATTTCTGCAATTGTCTCAGATAGTCTTTTATTTAAATCTCCAACTTGTACAGAACAAGATGTGAATGCAGCACGTGCGCTTGCAAGCATCGCTAATGTAGATGTTGATCAATATGGTCTTGATATGCTTAAAGCAGGTGCTTCTACAAAAGATAGCACAGAAGAGCAATTACTTAACAAAGATGCGAAATCATTTGATATGGGTGAACGTACAGTACGTATCGCACAAGTCAACACTGTAGATATTGATGAAGTTATCGCACGTCAAGAAGCTTTAGAAAATGCAATGAATAAAGAAATCGCAGATCATAACTATACATCATTTATTTTAGTAGTCACTGACATCTTAAATAGTAATTCAAAAATCTTAGTGACTGGCGCAGATACAGATAAAATTGCTAGTGCTTTTAACACAACACTAGACAACAATACTGCATTTTTACCTGGCGTAGTGTCACGTAAGAAACAAATCGTTCCTCAAGTTACCGACGCATTATCATAAAAAATATCGAAGGTGATATGATGTCAATTCAAGTCAATGAAGGTAATCATAAATTTTATATCGGAGACGACGCGCAAGCACCCGATGCAGAAATTACCTATACATTTGTAGATGCTCACACAATAGATGTGAACCATACATTTGTTGATCCGAGTTTAAGAGGACATGGTGTCGCAAAACAATTATTTAATGCTGTCATTAAAAAGGCGCAAGAAGAAGACTTAAAAATTATTCCTTCTTGTTCTTATGTGCATGCTCAATTTGAACGAGATGCATCACTTGCGCATTTAAAAAAATCATAACGCTAACGGTTGAGACATAAATGTATTTGCAATGTCTCAACCTTTTTTATCATTTATAGGAGGGATAGATTTGAATTATCAAATGCTTTTCGACGCATCTCAAACATACTTTAAATCTCAAGCCACAAAGCCTCTCGCATTTAGAAAACAAAAACTAAAATCCTTAAAAAAAAATATTAAGTCCCATGAAAAAGCGTTATATCAAGCATTAAAAGATGATTTAGGAAAGCACGCAGTAGAAGCTTTCGCAACTGAAATTGGTTATACGTTAAATTCCATTAATCATTATCGTAAAGATCTCAAAAAATGGGCGCGTAAACGTGCCATTGAAACACCGTTTTACTTATTTCCAGCAAAAAGCTTTTTAATGAAAGAGCCTCTAGGCACTGTTTTAATTATTGGACCGTTTAATTATCCTTTTCAACTTGTAATGGAACCTCTAATTGGCGCAGTCGCTGCTGGGAATACGGTGATAGTAAAACCTTCAGAATTAACCCCTAATGTCTCTAAAGTGATTCAATCCATCATAGAAGCAACTTTTGAAGAAACGCATGTCACAGTTGTACAAGGCGGTAAAGACACACTTCAATCATTATTAACATTACCTTTTGACCATATCTTCTTTACAGGGAGTACAAAAGTAGGTCAAATCGTTTATGAAGCTGCCAGCAAGCATCTGACACCGGTTACTTTAGAATTGGGAGGTAAATCTCCAACGATTATCGATAAAACAGCAAATTTAAAAGTAGCTAGTGAACGCATTTGTTTTGGTAAATTTATGAATTTGGGGCAAACGTGTGTAGCTCCAGATTATGTCCTCATTGATGAAACCGTTAAAGATGAATTTATCGATGCAATGCGTACCACGTTAAAAGAATTTTATGGAAAACATCCTGAAAAAAGCCAAGATTTGGGACGCATAGTGAATCATAACCACTTTGAACGTCTTTCTTCTTTGTTAACTGAACATGAAAATAATATTGTCATTGGTGGAACTAAAGATGTTGCTTCTAGATTTATAGAACCAACAGTATTAGACGATATTCATCCTTCAGATAAAATTATGCAAAATGAAATATTCGGCCCTATACTCCCTATCGTCACTTATCAGTCATTTAATGAGGCATTAGCATGGTTACAAACCTTACCTAAACCGTTGGCGCTATATGTTTTTACAGAAGATGAAAATACATCAAATTTAGTTTTAGACACACTCTCTTTTGGTAGCGGGGCTGTCAACGATACGCTTTTACAATTAGCTAATCCAAAATTACCATTTGGTGGTGTGGGCGCATCAGGTATGGGACGCTATCATGGAAAATATACATTTGATACATTTACACACGAAAAGCCTTACATTTTTAAAACTACAAAACTCGAAACAGGTATTTTATTTCCTCCATACAAAGGAAAATTTAATATGATTAAACAATTTTTCAACAAAAATAAATAAAGTTAATACTACAAAGCCTTCAAAACGCATGTTGTTATGCATTTTGAAGGCTAATTGAATTTCATAATATAGATTGCATTAATGAAACAAATGATTTTGAACTAAGTACTTATCCATCTATAGTGACAAATTTCACACAAACCCCTTCTGGGGCAGATGATGTGTCATCACACTTAGTCAAAATGCCGGTCTCTTCATTACGTTCAAACACAACTACGTTACTTTCATCCTCTTGATGAGCTACGACAACATGTTGACCTGATGGTGAAAGGTTAAAATCTCTAGGGAAACTGCCTCCTGTTGAAACGAAATCAACTAAACGCAACTGTGCACCATCTTGTAAAATTTCGAATATGGCAATGCTATCATGCCCACGATTACTAATATACATAAACCGTTGATCATCTGAAATATGAATCGCTGCCAGTTTCGTTGGTTGTAAATAGGCATCTGGAATCGTCAAATGACGCTCAATTTCTTTAAATTGTCCATCTTGATACGACATGACCACAACAGTATTTGATAATTCGTTTACGACATAACCATACGCACCAGTTTTATGGTATGCAATGTGCCTTGGACCATCGCCCGGAAGCATTTGAGTACGGTGCGCAACTTCTAATCCTTTTTGACCGAAATGATATGCAACAATTAAATCTGCACCTAAATCGACAGCGACAGCATATTTATGTTCAGGCGTGACTTCTAAATAGTGCACATGTGATTGGTCCTGACGTTCTACATTTGGCCCTTTAGGATATTCGTGGTACACTTCTTCGATTAAACGCAATATTTTTTGAGAAGATTTATCAAATTCATATATGCGTGCAATACCATCTCCATATACCGCTTCAAAAATATATTGACCATCGGGTGAGAATGACACATAACAACCTGACCCTTTAAGTGAATCTAAACATTCACTTACTTTTTCCAACTTACCGTCATCTTTAATATTAAATGTGGCTATCCCACTATGCGTATCATTTTTTGTAATCGCCACTAAAGTGTTCTCATATATATCAAAGTATGTAGATGCATTAATTTCATACGCTGTTTCAAGTTTAGAGATGTGATTGGTCTGCTCATCTAATTCAAAAAAGTATAATCCTTTACCATTTTTTTTAGTATAAGAGCCAATATAACCTTTTGATGCCATATGATTTCCTCCTAAAATATATTTAATCCTTAACTATAGTTTATCAAAAAGCTGGTTACTGGTATATCATGAAGATAAAATATGTATTTCACCTCTATTTACAAACCAAGATTCTCCAGTCGGCGTTACACCTTTCATACCTTCAAAATATTTCTCACCTAACACGTTCAAAAGATAGTTAGAACACAAATTACTTAAGCAATATGTTCGAGATGCATCAAAATGTTCATTTCGATATAAACGTTTTAACATTCGTGAAAAACCTAACGCATTTGAAAACACGAACCATAAATCTGGCTCATGCTCAACAAAAGCGCGCTCAAATTTCTTCATATTTTTACTATGATCATTCCATTTGACAATTTTAACGACATAAGGATAAGCCCCTTGTTGCTCCAAATAGTCTTCCAATTGCGCTTTAAACTGCTCTGCACTCTCTATTAAAGTAGGATCTTGGCTGACACCAATCGCAATATTACGCGCATAAATATGTTTGTCAAAGATACGCTCAATGATTTTTTGTGGCATAGGTTTTGTTAAATGTTGATTTCTAAGTTGAAGGTCTATCTGTTTTACTTGAATAGATGTTTGTTGATTTAATTTATATGAAACGAGTACATTTTGACTTTGATACAAAATCATCACCTTACCCTTTATTTAAAAATTATTCAACAAAACTTATATAATGTAGATAGATAGTTATGCATTTGAACAAATTTCAATTGGAAACAAAAAAACGAACACAAAATTGTGTTCGTTTTAGATTACGATTGATTTGATTCAATATCAGCAATAATTTGTTTTGTTTTGTTTTCAATATCTTCAAAGTCTTTTTTAAATACAAATGCTAATACAGCAACACCTAGACCTACAAGTACAGTCATTACAAGCATTAAAGCAAAGAATACTTTAAATATACCAGCAATAAATTTACACATAAATGTTTCACCTCAAAATCCCAATGTTTAGTCTATCTATGTATGATTATAACATACTCAATATGTCACAAGAAACTTATACCCCTTTCTACTACGATTACTCCTTATTATTCATATCGCAATAAAAATATGTTACATTTAATACAATAACAGTAAGAAAGAGGTAACGCCAATGCCTTATATATCATTTCTTAATTCTTGGAAAAATCATGATCTTGAACGTGTATCAGACATGATTGACGATACGGTTTCTGCGTATTACATCAATGATTTCGGAGATCCAATTGCCTTAAATAAATCACGTCTCATTCATTTGTTAGCCACACGTATGGCAGCTGTAGAAGCTGATTCTCAATTACAGTGGAATTTTGAAATGATTCATCGTGCTCATATTCACGGCAACCAAATGATTATGTTTTATACTTACACGAATGAAAATCAAGATTACAAGAAACAAACTAAAACGTTAGTCACATTAACATTCGGTGATAGCTCTAGTAAACATAACAAAATAAAAACCGTTTACATTACTCCTAATGTAACAGATGTTTAATAAAAAAAGATTGTTACCCCACTTGAAACGGTTGCTTCAAGTTTGTAACAATCTTTTTCATTTTAACTTACAAAGTTGCGATATAACCATCGTTTAGTGCGTAAGTATGCTTCAAGCCACATTACAATCACTCCTTAAATGAGCTATTCAATAATTATAATTGTAGATAATGTTATTATATGAGTGTTAATATACAAATTCCATTAAAGAAGTATTACAACATCGTAACAAATTGTGTTAAATAGATTTCAGAGAGGAATATGAATGATGCAGGACGTCCGTATAGATATACAAACATTTGAAGGAACACATTATGATTATGGCGTTCAAGTTGCACAGTGGATGCAGACGACTCAAATGTTAAAAAATAGAGAGAAAGAATGGAAAAAACGCGTGCCACGCTTTGATATCGATATACCTGAAACCTACCGTATATTTCAAACATTTGCACCAGCGATATAGGAAGAAATCAAAGGTCTTCAGGATACTTTGAACATTTCTACAAAGCAAGCAATATTAAATTTCGCACATTACCGTTTTACAGACTTACCAGATAGTGGATGTACAGTGTTTGTTGGACCAGATTTTATCGTAAGAAACTATGACTATCACCCAGCGACATACGATGGTCGTTATCAACTTTACCGTCCTACAGATGGTGGTTACGCTCAGATAGGTCCTATGTCTCGCACAACAGGCCGGATGGATGGTATGAATGAACATGGTTTGGTAATGGCATATAATTTTATGCATCGTAAAAAGCCAGCAAATGGTTTTGTTTGTTATATGATAGGTCGTCTTATCTTAGAAACGTGCCGTAATGTTGAAGAAGGCATTAAACTACTTCAAACTATCCCTCACCGTAGCTCTTTCAGCTATATATTACAAGACCAAACGGGTAAACATGCAATCGTTGAAGTGACACCTAGAAACATACATGTACGTTATGATGATACGTGTACTAATCATTTTAAATATTTAACACATGAGAATAGAAACTATATTAAGGAATCTAAAGAAAGACTAGAGCAACTTGAGTATCAAATAAAAAACCAAGGCGATCGTTTTGAAATCTTTAAGCGGTTTAACGATCCACAATACGGTATTTATAGTAAATTGTTCAAAAGTTGGAGCGGGACAATACATACGACTATGTATGAGCCAAAAACTTTAACTGCTTGGATCAGTTTAGGTGAAAGACAACCACCAATAGCTTTAAACTTTGGTAAATGGTTAAATGCCGAAACAATTGAAATCACACATTTAGAGGGCCAAATTGATACAGAAATTCCATTTGCCACGCATTAAACTTATAACAAAAAGAAGAACGTTAAAAAGCGCTTGTTGCAAAGCTAATAACGTTCCTTCTTTTTATTTAATATTTATATCACCATGATTCGTATAAAGTTCGATGAGGTGTGTACCTTTACCATTTTTCCCTTGATGTAAATGTGGTGTGTTCATATTGATATTCCCATTTTCTGGATTTAACTTGAGCATCACATCTTCAGGTGCGTTTAAATAACGCATTGAAATTTCACCATGATTAACAGCCCCTTTAAAATCACATTCCGGTTTTAAATTGTTAAGAATCATACTACCTTCACTAACTTTGAAAACACTTTTACGTACAAGTGCTTGATTAACAGTGATTTTCCCTTTTTGCACTGATATATCAGAATCCGAAAGACTACTATTAGTGATATTAACAAATGAATCCTTAGCCTTAATATTTGTAGCATTAAACTGACAATGGTCAATGTTCACTTGACCCGTAGATTCATACCAAATCGTGACACTTTTACTTTTTATACCTTGAATATGCGCTTCGCCTACACGCGTAGTCAAATTTAATTCTTCTAAATATTTCTCAGGTACTGTAATCTCTAATCGTTCTTTAGACTTATTGAACGGATTGACATCTATCATGCGCTTCTTAGTGGCTTGACTATCAGAAATTTGAAGTATTTTATTTTGCTTAGAAATATTAACTCTGGCTTTACCATCATATTTTACATGAAAGTGAGAGCCTTTTTTTACATATACATCCGCATTGTTAGCATTTACATTTAAAGTTTCAATATTCGATCTCTTAAACGCTTTTTCAGTAGTTTGTGTTTGACTATGGTGTGATTCAAACAAGAACCATACGAGTGTTCCCATTAAGAAAAATATGAGAAACATTGTTAATCCCATTAAAAATAATCGTTTCATGATTGAAATGTCCCTTTTTTAATAAAATTTATATTCCATTTTAAATAACGTAATAAGGCAATACGTAAAAGGCAAACTACTTTAACTATAATTACAAATAACATAATACCTAAGCCAGAATACGCAAAACTAAATAAATAATTACTTAGTGAAAATTGAGTAATTCCTGAATACAACTGTGTCAGGAAAACAATAATAGGTGCGAGTATCATGCCTAATGAGATAAAAATACTAATAATAATTAATAATAGAAGGAAAATTAATGGGACAACGACAAAAAATAACGTCACTATACTCATTCCAATTGTGGCGAGAACAGCACGTCTTAAATGACTAAAATCAGGTTCTTTCTCAGCATCATTAACAGCATATTTAGCATATTTTTTCTTTGCAATATGTTTTGGCTTGTTGAGAGATAATATAATTTCGCGATCTGTCTTACCTTTCTCATTTTCTTTATAAAAATGATTTTCGTATTGATTCATAATATCATCAATCACATCATTAGGTAGCCGCTTTAATTGATGTTCTAATTCATTTAAGAAAGTAATTTTATCCATTAATCTCCCCCCTTTTTTCAAATAATAATTTCAACACTTAAAATTATAATTTGAACCAATAAAAATTTAAACCTTGTACCATTATTTGTATTGTAAATGTCACATTCTTAATTTGTTGTAATCTTTTTAATTTTCTTTCAATACAGAGCTTGGTATAATATTATCAACGAAGGAGGGTGTTTTTTATGGCGCATTTAAAAACATATTATCAACAGGCTAAACCTATCAATCAATATATTGAAGATATGAATGTTAATAAAGAGGGGTTATTAAGTATCTACAATAGTTTTGATTTTCCTAAGGATGATGCAAGATTAGAATCATTAAAAGATAAAGGGTATAGACATGTACTCATCATTACAGAAGATTGGTGCACAGATGCAATGATGAATAATGCAATTTTAAAACACATATCTGAGCATCTTAATTTAGAAGTACGTGCATTTTATAGAGATGAAAATACCGATCTTATCGATCAATACTTAACGAACGGGAGAGCACGAGCGATACCTATATTTATTTTTATGAATGATCAATACGAACAAATCGCAGTATGGGGGCCAAGAGCATTATCTGTTCAAAAGTTCGTTAATACATTACGTCAAAACTTACCTGATCAATCAGATGAGTCGTATGATGATAAAGAAAAAGAATTTCATCAAACGGTTCGAAATCGATATTTAACAGATCATACATTTTGGAACGATGTATACGAATCAATTATAAAAAGTTTATAAATATAATCACACCTATCATAATTCTACATCGTGATAGGTGTGTTATTTTTTATTCTTTTGTATGTGTTTGAACACGTGTCTGTTTATGATTTGCAATCTCTTTTGCACGTGCAATCGCATCTTTTTTAGTGTCAAAGGTGTCACTTGCTTGTTGTGCGGATTCTGTTTTAACCTTCCAAACGTTATCTTCAAAATAAACATGTACATCACGTTGATTTAACGAAGGATTAGCTGATTGATTTTTCTCATGCTGTGTAATGTTTTTTTGATTTAACTGGTCACGTTCTGCTTGTGATGCATTTTGATACCATTTTTCCGCTTGAGCAGTTGCAATCGGAATGATATCTGATGTTTTATAGCCGTCTTTTAACATCGCGTTGCCAATATCGATTGCTTTTTTTCGTTCAAGTTTTTCTAAATTTTTCCAACTGCTAGGATAATCTGACATAGTCCAGGGCATCATCGTCACCTCTTTATATTTTACTACGTTATACCCTTAGAAAATTCACTTTACACAATTAGACTTAAGAGATAAACAAAAACGAAACCTGATACAGATATAATCGTTTCTACTAAAGACCATGTTAAAAATGTTTCTTTAACGGTTAAGCCAAAATATTCTTTAAACATCCAAAAACCTGCATCATTCACATGCGAACAAAATACACTGCCAGCGCCAATTGCTAATACGACTAAAGCTAAATTCACATCAGCTGTTTGTAGTAAAGGGAGAATAATACCTGTTGTGGATATCGCAGCAACTGTGGCTGATCCTAATGCTAGTCTCAATAAAGCTGCTACTAACCAAGCTAGTAATAGCGGTGATAACTGAGAACCGATAAAAAAGTGCTCAATTGTTTTACCAACACCACCATCAATTAAAATCTGCTTAAATGCGCCCCCTCCCCCTATAATTAAAATCATCATTCCTATAGGATAGATTGCTTGTGTTACAGAATCCATCACTTCAGACATTTTTCTACGCTGCTTTAAACCCATACTGTATATCGCAAATATAACTGCTAAAAGCATTGCCGTTCCAGCAGACCCTGTAAAATAAAGAATACGTTCAAAGAAATTCGTTGCACCTTGTTGGTGACCCGAAATAAGTTGCCACACCGTGGTAATTAACATTAAAATGACAGGTAATAATGCGGTGAAAGTACTTAATTTAAAACTAGGTAATTCTGCTTTATCAAAAGACTTTGATGCTCCAAGTGACGATATATCTCCTTCTCTATAAAAAGCTTGGGGACTTAATCGAGGTGCGAGTTTTACAAATAAAGGACCCGCTATAATAGTGACTGGTATAGCCACAATAAAACCATATAACAACACTTCTCCAATATTCGCATTAAGTTCTTTGGCAATAACGACAGGACCTGGATGCGGTGGTAAAAAGCCATGCGTCACCGAAAGTGCTGTTACCATGGGCAAACCTATCGTTAACTGTGATATCTTCATACGTTTGGCTATTGTAAATACGAGTGGAATAAGCAAAACTAAGCCGACTTCAAAAAATAATGCAATCCCAATGATAAACGAGGCAATTACCATCGCCCACATGACATAACGTTGACCTAACTTTGCGATGAGTGTATCCGCAATTTGCGTTGCACCACCGCCATCAGCTAATAATTTACCTAACATGGCACCCAATCCAAAGATCAGTGCAATATGACCTAGCGTTCCGCCCATTCCTGTTTCAATGGTAGTCATAATTTTGTCCAATGGCATACCTAACAATATCCCAGTCGTTACTGCAGTTACAATCAATGCAATGAATGTATTCAATTTAACTTTCATAATCAGTATTAGTAATAAAAGTATGCCGATAACGACACTTAAAATAGGCCATATATCATAAATCATTGTGATCCCTCTCATCTGTTTGGTTTTTAAATTGCTGTTGGTATACTGCGATATGTTTATAAGTAGTTAACAATTGCTTTTGAATATCTAAAAAAATGGATCCAAGTACTTTATATTGTTGGACGTGCCCTTTTATGGGTTCATGACAAATCGTCTTACCTATCCACGATGATATTTCTTCATAATCATTAAGATGGCCCAACGCTTTTTTTCCTAATATAACTGCTCCAAGGCAGGAGCTTTCATAATCTTCCGGTACAATGACTTGACAGTTAAATATATCAGCCATTATTTGCCTCCATAGTTCATTTTTAGAAAATCCACCTGCTGCTTTAATGGAGGTTGGTGTTATGTTGGAAATCTGCGTTAAAGTTGTCATAACACTATATAAATTGAAAATGACACCTTCCATCACTGCTCTGATCACATGTCCTTGATGATGTGCTAATGTTAGACCAATAAAAGATCCTTTTGCATCAGATGACCATAACGGTGCACGTTCTCCGGATAAATAAGGGTGAAATATTAATCCATCAGAACCAATAGGTACAGATTTTGCACGATGCATCATTTCTTCAAAATCAATAGGGTCTTCTGAATGATGGGGATAGTGTAATACTTGTTCACCGAGCCATTGTAATGTAACAGCACCATTATTGACAGGACCGCCGATGACGTAATGTGAGTCATCTAATATGTAACAAAATGTTCGTCCTTCTGGATCGATAAGCGGTTCATGAACTACAGATCTAATAGCCCCTGACGTCCCAATAGTTACAGCAATTTCTCCAGGACGCATACTATCCACACCTAAATTGGAGAGTACACCATCACTCGCTCCAACAACCATTGGTACTTGCTTATGTAAATGGAAACGGTTTTTAGCATTTTCAGACATCGATAAGCAATACGTTGTGGATACAACTTGTGGGAGTTGATGTGAAGCGAGTTCTACAAGATTGAGTGCCGTATCATCCCAATATTTTTTATGAATATTAAAAAGACCCGTTGCTGAAGCGATTGACATATCTGTCACACACTGACCCGATAAGTGATATAAAACGAATGTTTTAATATCAATCACTTTATGTGTTGCTTTTAATAAATCAGGTTGTGTTTCTTTGAACCATAACAACTTACATAGCGGTGACATTGCATGGATAGGGGTCCCTGTGTTGCGATAAATTAAGTCCCCCATTTGATTGTGTTTCAATTTTTCAGCGCAATATTTTGCACGATTGTCTGCCCAAGTGATTGAATTTGTAAGTGGAACCATATGTTCATCAACTAAAATTAAACTATGCATTTGTGCACTAAATGCAATATGTGAGAGTTCCCCCCATTGTTTGGATGCCTGAATCACCTTCATCAGTACGAATTCAACCGCTTCTAAAATCGATTGTGGATGTTGTTCTGCTGTATCAGCGTCAGTTGTGATGAGCGGATATGAATATTGTTCATGGATGAGCACTTGCCCTGAATTATCAAATAACACAGCTTTCGTATTAGTTGTTCCAATATCTACACCTATACTCAATGTATTCACATGAATTCCCCCCATTATTGTGTTCTCCAAAAAGCACCAATGTTGTCATTTAAATCACTAAAATTAGCTTTAAACGCTTGATACATTTTAGTATTATCTCTGTCCCTGACAGCTTCTATATACAATCTATGATTATCAAGAATGCGTTTAAAGTCATCGATATCAGATTCCATACGTGTAGCCATACTGATGTACACCGTGCACATTAATTTTTGACGAAGAGACTGCCATATATTCATAAGCGCATTGTGATGACATGCATAGACGAGATGCTCATGAAATTGTAAATCATATTCAGCAAAACCCACAGCATCTTTAAATTGAACACATACACGCATCATTTCAAGCGTCTGGTACATGTCTTGAAGAAGCAATGATATGTCATCGTTTGAAGTGACTTTAGTAAACGCAAATGATTCAATCATTAATCGAATATCAGTGAGTTCTTGCTGTTTTGTTTGTGTAAATGGCTCAATTTCTGCCCCCATTCTTTCAAGTCGTATCATATGCTCTTGATTCAGTATTTTGAAAGCATCTCTTACCGGAGAACGACTCACATTAAATTGTTGCGCAATTTGATTTTCTGTTAAAACGGTATGTTCTAAATAATGGCCATTGATAATATTAAAGCGTAATACTGTTGCAATTTTTTCACCTGTATTTTGTTGGTATAACCATTTTTCAGGAACTTTCATCATATCACCTCTAAGTTGTATACAAGTATTCTAATATACTTCGCCGTTTGTGTAAACGCTTTCTCCTCTAAATTTTATAGAAGTAGCATCGTTTCTTATCGTCATTAATTATCATTAAATAGTAAAAAGCCTTCAAAATTCATACATCGAATTTTGAAGGCTTATCGTATTAATATTTCCAATTTAAGCGCTAAATGGCGTTCGTGTTAAATATCTCTCTTTTTAATAATAACGATATTTATAATAAAGAAGATGATTAGTGTGAATGCATTAATCGCCCATTGCCATTTAGTAAAATCTAAATCCACATTCATCGACATATCACTTAAATAACTGAATGGAATATATTTTAAAGCGTCATTAATTTTTTCACCAATTTCCGGAATTAACGGAATAAATGGCTTTACAACAGGTAATATTAAAAGTAATAAAATACCTAATGTGTAGACTAATGCTGGTTTTTGAACAAATAAATTAATTAAAAATAATACCAAACCATAAATCATAAATAACATGAGATAAAACGCGATTAATTCCCATACGTATTTTGTTTCAAATGACGGTCCTTTTGTCGTCCAAGTAATGCTATATGTCATTAAAACAACAACACCTGTCATTAGTAAAGAGATTAAGATTATCGATACAAATTTCGCAATAAAGTAACTCACACGATTTCTCGTATTGTTGATAAATAGTTGAATTGTTCCTTGGCTTGTATCTCTTGTGATAGTTTTAACAATAAACATTAAACCGATGAGTGAAAAGAACCATTTTCCAACACTAAACATAATGACTGGATCTACGTCTCTATGATTACCGACATTAATACCTACAGCTATGAGAACGGGTGCAATCCCTAACACTAATGCGATATAAGTTAATGGGCTTTTAAAAATACTAATGATATCATATTTGATTAATTGCATGATGTTCATGATTGGCCACCTCTTTGATTAATATTGAAATACGTGTCTCTCAGAGAAGCGCGACGTGTTTCGATAAAATTAGGATAAATATCTATCGTAGCCAGCCCTTTTAATAAAGGTTGATAACTTTGTTGTGCATTTAAAATAATTTCTCCATTTTCTCTTATACTTTGTATCACTTTAAAATGAGATTCCAAGTATTGTAATGCATTGTCAAAATCGTTGTGGTCGACTTGTATTAGAGTTTGATCTGACGTTTGTCCTTCTGCCATATTAACATCTTGAACAAAATGTCCATCTCTAAGGAAAACTGCTCGATCACATATCAACTCAATATCTTCTAATTTATGGCTTGAAATTAAAATTTTCATATCTAAATCATGAACAAGTTTTTCAATGGTCTTCAAAACATCAATGGAACCATCAGGATCCATCCCATTTGTAGGCTCATCAAGTATTAAGTATTTAGGTTTGTTCATTAGTGACACTGCAATGGCAAGTTTTTGTTTCATCCCCATTGAGTATTTGCCTACTTTTCTTTTAATATACGATTCCATGCCGAATGCGCGAATAATAGATTCAGTGTATGCTTTATCGTAACCTTTACCTAATACATGTGCGAAAAGCTTTAAATTATATAAACCACTTTTATTATCGTATAATTTTGGATGTTCGATTAAATAACCTATATTTTCATCTTTGCCGATCTGAACATCACCTGAATAATTCACGATGTTTCCATTCATAATTTTCATAATTGTGGTTTTACCTACACCATTCTTTCCTATTAAACCCACAATTTTACTATCATTAAACGCAAAATCTATGGCATCTAATACAGTTTTATCACCATATCGTTTTGTGATATTTTTTAAATGCATATCAATGTCCTCCTCATTTCTATTAACGTACCTATTGCAATATTTAAGTCGTTATCGCTGCCATTACTTTCTTAAAAAATACCCAAATGTATGTAACCTATTGTATCCATGTTACAGAAACGTTGTCATATGTCACTTGGTCAAGCCAATTTTCCCATATAAAATTGATTTCTTGGCACAAAAGGTGTATATTGTTTTCACTTTTTCGCAATCAAAGATAGTTTATTAGAGCTTAATTAAACACCTGTTTGTACATTCCTCTTAACATTGTAATTTTCAAAATACATATTCACATGTTAGTGACAACTTCTTGGTTTCATAAATCATCATAATCACGTAAAATTAATAACTTGTTAAAATTAAATATATTAGTGTTTGGTAAACAAGTACCATGGTTACAATAACAAAATTATCAAATGAAGCGCAACTGTTCATGTATCAATTTTAGGTCATTTTAAACTTAAGCCACCTCATCAAAAAATAACTTGGTTTAAAAGCTAAAAAGAAGAGGCATCTTCCCTCTTCTTCAAATAAATTGACTCAGCGTACGTAAATGTCAGATGTATGTTATCTTCCCTTTTTCCTATCATTGTTACGGCTTATAAAAGCACATATCATAAACAAAATAGAGGCTAAAAACAATTTTATTGCTGATGCTTCTTCTTCTTGGAATTGAAAGAATGCCCCTATTAAAAATACAATAATCGCTAACAGTAAAAATATTTTAGTTAAATGTTTAATCATTCTTTCACCTCAATTGGTATTAGTATATCAAATTTAATATTTAATTTCCTACCGACCATTTCGATTGTGATATTCATTGAATACGCTTTCCATCTCTTTAATTTTTATGTATTTCAAGGTATAGTAAGAGTATCTATAATTATGGAAAGGTTGACGTTTATGAACCCGCTAGCACTCTCATTAAATGACGCATTAAATCGTTCAAACCCTATCGTATTAGACATGCTATCTGATTTAGGTAAAAGCATGTACTACCCTAAAGGTATTTTGACACAATCCGCTGAAGCAAAATCATCAGACTATAACGCGACAATTGGTATGGCCACAACAAAAGATGGAAAGATGTACGCAGGTGCGTTATATGATATGTTTAATCACATGTCAACGGATGAAGTTTTTTCATATGCTCCGCCACAAGGCTTAGAACAACTACGACTGTTGTGGAAACAAAAAATGTTGAAAGAAAATCCTGATCTTGCTGAAGACCAAATAAGCACACCTGTAGTGACGAATGCACTGACACACGGATTATCTTTAGTTGGTGATATGTTCGTTAATGAAAATGATACCCTTTTATTACCAAATCATAATTGGGGCAATTATAAGCTTGTTTTCGGGATACGCCATCAGGCAAATATTGAAACATACCCAATCTTTACTAACGAAGGACACTATACAACTGAAGGTTTAGTAAATAAATTAGAACAAATTGATCAAGAGAAAGTAATTTTGATTTTGAATTATCCGAACAACCCTACTGGCTACACACCTACGCAATCTGAAGTTCAAAGTATTGTTAACGCAATAGATAAGCTTGCTCAGCGTGGTGTTAATGTCATTGCTGTAGTTGACGACGCCTATTACGGTCTTTTCTACGAGGAAGTATATGAACAATCGATTTTCACAGCATTAACTCAACTTCAAAATGAACGTGTATTACCCGTACGTTTAGATGGCGCGACAAAAGAGTTTTTCGCATGGGGATTCCGCGTTGGTTTCATGACATTTGGTCTATCGGATGATGAAACAAAATCGATTTTAGAAGCCAAATTAAAAGGATTAATTCGTAGTAACATTTCAAGTGGTGCAACGCCATCTCAAGCAGCAGTACAATATGTTTTAGAAAATAATGAAACATTTGATGCACAAATACAAAACAACATCGAAACATTACGTGAACGCTATAATGTGACAAAAGACATCGTTTATAGAGACGAGTACCAATCACTATGGCAACCTTATGACTTTAATTCCGGCTATTTCATGGCACTTCAAGTATTCGGTGTTGATGCTGAAACGTTACGCCAATATTTACTTGAAAAATATTCAATTGGTATTATCTCGCTTAACGAACAAGATATACGAATTGCATTTAGCTGTATTGAAAAAGACGAGATTGAACATGTATTTAGTAAAATCGCATTAGCAATCGAAGAATTACAAGCATAAATCATCATAGATGCACACACATGATTAACGACGAGATCAACATAGATTTGATTTCGTCGTTTCATATTAAGGGGGATGATGATATGGATATTGAATTTCGACAACCTAAACAATTTCTTACAAAAGCAAGCGGTTTCTTATCAGATTATACACATACATTAAACCCATACATGGGATGTCAATTTGGCTGTCATTATTGTTATGTAAGAAAATCACCCATATCACTCTTTTCAGGTAAAACATGGGGGGAATGGGTTACCGTTAAAGAAGACATGTCTAATCAATTTAAGAAGGAATTGTTAAGAGCAAAACAAAAAGGACCTACAACCCTATTTATGTCTTCATCAACTGATCCCTATCAACAGATTGAAAAAAAGTATAAAGTCACACGTCAATTGTTAGAAGTGATGCATGAAACGCCACCAGATTTTTTATTTATACAAACTAGAGGTACTTTAATCCAACGCGATATTGATCTTTTATCAACGTATAAAGGCGACTTTATCGTAAGCATGACGATAGAAACCGATCGAGAAGAAATCATCCGTCACTTTACGCCGCACGCACCAAGTATTCAAGCACGATTGTCTACGCTAAAAAAATTAAAGCAAGCACATATTCCGGTTCAAGTGGCAGTGGCACCTGTATTGCCGTGTACGGATCAGTTCGCTGAATTATTAAAACCTTATACAGATCAGGTGACGGTAGATGATTATTTTATGGGAGATGGTTCTAACGGGCGACGAACCCAATCATTAAATATAGAAAATATCTATGCATCTATCGACGAAATGGACTGGTTTCAACGTGATGCCTATCAATATGTACAAAATTTAATGATACAAGCATTTGGAAAACAAAATGTTTCTATCAGTGTCGATGGATTTAAGCCCAAATAATGTGAGGAATCAAGATGAAATACTATTATAAAGATTTTATGACACCATTAGGTGAAATGCGCGCGGTGGCAACTGAAGAAGCTATTGTGCTATTAAGCTTCAAAGATGCCAAAGATTACGAGACAGCACTTCAAAAATTAACGCAGCGCGGACGCCTTGTCCGAGTTTCAATTTCAGCTTTAATCGATTCATTGATTTATGAATTAACAGCTTATCTACATGGGGCATATCACTCCTTTACAACCCCGTTACAGTTGGATACAGGTACCCCTTTTCAGCAAAGTGTTTGGCAAGCATTACGAGAACTAAATATGGGACAAACTGTGAATTACAGTGATATTGCACAAAAAATTGGACGCCCAAAAAGTACGCGTGCAGTAGCTACTGCAATAGGCCAAAATCCAATTTCTATTATAATCCCTTGTCATCGTGTATTGCGTAAAGATGGAAGTCTCGGAGGATTTAATAGTGGTCTACATCGTAAGATACAATTACTCGAGCATGAACAACAGATGACAAAAGACAAACCTAACTTTTAAAGAGAAAGGTTTGTCTTTTTTAAAATTGACATTATCATCATTAGACGTTTAGTAAACGCATGATATCAACTGCTAAAAATTTCTGTAAATAAGTTGAAAGTTTGTGAGGTTAACTTTAATAAAAAAGGCATTCAAAAGTTTCACAAACCATCAACTCATGTTCATTAAATACTAAACCATATTTCTGAAACTCTTCTTTAAAAAACTTCTCATGCGCGTCTTTCCAATAATTTAATGTGCGATCACCTTCACCTTCTAAAAATGCATGTTGCGCAGTCACCTCACAATAAGGTACTTTTTCAACACGCGTTGTTTTAATAATGCACATCGGTTCGTTTGTATCGCTCAAAACGATACTTAAGTCTCCAACTTTTGGTAAAAGTTCAGCATCAATGGCATAGAGTGTATAAGCGCTTGTCGTCGCTGTTTTCTTACCTTGAATCACTAAATTTGCTAAATGTGACGCATCAACTCCAAATTGCCATGCTGTATAAGAATATGATTGATATTCTGGATATTTTTCAACGAACTTCTCCCAAAATATGTTGCTATTCATCATTGTTCATCCCTTCTTTTGCTGTCTTTTTCTTTTAAAAGTGGAGAACATGCCTATCTAATTTGATAATTGAACGAAGATAAATTCAATAATTTTAGAGATAATTTCCATAACTTTCTCCTCACGATTGTAATAATATACCGAAATGATATGAGGTTCTATACGTAGCTTATTTCTATTATCTTCATATTAGCATAAACGATGACTTTTCAAAAACGTGAAAGAATAGCGCCCTATATGAATGTTTATCATAACTAAACAATTTCATTTGTTATCATTTATCCTTCACGTTCAAATATTTTTATTAATTTTGTTAAAAAGCTGTAACTATTTTTTTAATCATTCATTATATTAAGGTATATACTTTACTTGTATAAAAGATTTTAAGTTTAGACTGTTTTGATTCAAATTTAAAAATGAAAGAGGATGTTTCAAATGAAAGCAAAAGCATATCAAAATTGGGCAACTCTGCTTTGGGCAAGTATCATTGGTGGACTTTTATCTGGAATTGTTAAATTAGGATGGGAAGTGATGTTTCCACCAAGAACACCGGCGAGAGACGCTACGAATCCGCCACAACAATTACTTCAATTGTTTGGATTACCTTCTGATATCACACACCTCACTTATGAATTTTCTGAACATGCGCTGCCCTGGGTGAGTTTTATTGTACATTACAGTTTTTCAATTGTTATCGCAATTATTTATATTTTTCTAGCAACTAAATATACAAAAATCACACTAGGTTATGGGGCATTATTTGGTATTTTCATTTGGATAGCATTTCATCTAGTCATCATGCCAGTGATGCATGTCGTTCCTAGTCCACTTCAACAACCCGCTGCTGAACATATTTCCGAGTGCTTTGGACATATTGTGTGGATGATGGTCATTGAAATGGTAAGACGTTATTTTGCATATAGCCCTAGACTAAAATCGTGATGATGCATATGCGCCATCATATGAGAATAACAGACAAATGCACTTAAAAATTTTCAATTTACTAGATAATCACTCTTGTGTTTGTATTCATTAATCAAACTAAAAAGACGCCCTCCAAAAGTTTAGTCAACTTATGGAAAGCGTCTCTTTGAAATTATTGACCGTTTAGTTTAACTGAACTGAACGGTTTATGTTTTGCGATTTTTGATGCCTTTTCAATGCACCCAAACCTTATCAAAACAATAGCTACAGCTATTTTACATCATACCAGGCATGCCACCCATTTGAGGAGCATCATTGCCTTTTTCCTCAGGGATATTCGCCACAACAGCTTCAGTTGTTAAGAACATCGCTGCAACACTTGCTGCATGTTGTAATGCTGAGCGTGTCACTTTCGTCGGGTCAACGATACCCGCTTCTAACATGTTTACCCATTCATTTGTAGCCGCATTGAAGCCAACCCCTGGGTCAGCATTTTTCATGCGTTCAACAATAACAGAACCTTCAAGGCCTGCATTTTCCGCAATTTGACGTACTGGCGCTTGAAGTGCTTTTAGAACAATATTAATACCTGTCGCTTCATCACCTTCAGCATCAATGTCGCTAACTTGTTGGTATACGTTCATAAGTGCTGTACCACCACCAGCAACAATACCTTCTTCAACAGCAGCACGCGTTGAGTTTAAAGCATCTTCAATACGTAATTTACGTTCTTTTAATTCAGTTTCTGATGCTGCACCGACTTTAATAACGGCAACACCACCTGCTAATTTAGCAAGACGCTCTTGTAATTTTTCACGGTCGAAGTCAGAGTCAGTTTCTTCGATTTGAGCCTTAAGTTGGTTTACACGCGCATCGATATTAGTAGGGTCACCATCTCCATCAACTACAGTTGTGTTATCTTTAGTAACTTCAACTTTACTTGCAGTACCTAACATATCAATAGTTGCTTCCTTAAGTTCAAGTCCTAAATCATCTGTAATCACTTGAGCACCCGTAAGTATAGCTAAATCTTCTAACATTGCTTTACGACGATCACCAAAGCCAGGTGCTTTTACGGCAACTGCTGTGAATGTGCCACGCATACGGTTTAATACTAAGTTTGTTAAAGCGTCCCCTTCAACTTCGTCAGCAACGATAAGAATCGGGCGATTGGATTGAACAATTTGTTCTAATAATGGAAGGATGTCTTGGAAAGAAGAGATTTTCTTATCAGTAATTAATATATAAGGTTTCTCTAATTCCGCAGTCATTTTATCTGAATCAGTTACCATATATGGTGATTGATAACCACGGTCAAATTGCATCCCTTCAACAACATCTAATTCTGTATTAAATCCACTTGATTCTTCAATGGAAATAACACCGTCATTACCCACTTTTTCCATTGCTTCAGAAATGTAACGTCCCACTTCTTCATCTGCAGCTGAAATAGAACCAACTTGAGCAATTTCTTCTTTATTTTCCACTTTTTGAGAAATATTGTGTAAAGCTTCTATAGCAACCGCCACAGCTTTATCAATACCTTGACGAATACCTACAGGATTTGCACCACTTGTCACGTTTTTCAAACCTTCTTGTATCATTGCTTGCGCGAGAACCGTTGCAGTTGTTGTACCATCACCGGCAATTTCATTCGTTTTGTTAGCAACTTCTTGAACAAGTTTTGCCCCCATATTTTCATATGGATCTTCAAGTTCAATTTCTTTTGCAATTGTAACACCATCGTTAGTAATTAATGGTGCTGTAAATTCTTTATCTAAAACAACATTACGACCTTTAGGTCCAATTGTTACTTTAACTGCATTTGCTAGTTTATCTACACCACGTAGCATTGCTTGACGTGCATCTTCTGAAAACTTTAATTCTTTTGCCATTCTGTCAAACCTCCATCGTTGATTTCATATTTTAAATGAATAGTTATCGATTCATGAGTGATCTATATTATTCTTCAATAATTGCTAAAATATCTTCTTCAGTTAAGATAAGATAAGTGGTTTCGCCTCGCTTCACTTCTGTACCAGCATATTGTTGGAACACAACACGATCGCCAACACGCACTTCTAATTCAACGCGTTGACCATTATCAAGTATGCGTCCAGTACCTACAGCGACTACTTCGCCCTCATTAGATTTCTCTTTTGCAGAATCTGTTAATACAATACCGCTTTTAGTTGTTTGTTCTCTTTCTTTCTTTTCAATAACAACGCGGTTTCCAATTGGTTTTAACATGTGTTGTTGCCTCCTTAGGTTGATGCATTATTTAGCACTCACTACTTCTAAGTGCTAATCTATCATTTATAATAATCAAAGTTAGTCAAAACTTCAAGTATTACGATTAGGTTAATTGTATCGCAAGGTGTGATAGGATATGATAAGAATACTTGGAAAGGAGGTAAATTATGAATCGAATTCTTGTTTCAATATTAACTGTTGTGTTCTATGTGATTGCTCAATTCGCTCCAGCGATATTAAATAAATTACATCTGTTACCATCAACTGCACATCAGTTAGATCAAATGAAACAACTTATACATATTCAATTAATAGGTTTTATTATTGTCGCTATAGTGATTATCGTAATGCATTGGTATGTTAAAAACCCATTACAACTCGAATTAGGTAAAAGAGAGCCTAAGCGTTATGTAATCCCTTGGATTATCGCTGGACTTGGCATTGTTTTCATAACTCAAATTATCGTTAATGTCATCACTGTATTTGTACTAGGACATCAGCAAGCGAGCGAAAATACGTTGCGTTTAATGAAAATCGCTCGACAAATGCCTGTATTCTTTTTATTAATTACGATAATTGGTCCATTGTTAGAAGAGTTTGTATTTAGAAGGGTATTATTTGGAGAATTGTACCAACTTCTAAAAGGATCAAAAGCCATTCGTTTTATCATTGCTAGTGTAATCAGTTCTGCCATCTTCGCAGTGGCACATATGGACTTTTCACATTTCTTACCCTATTTTGTGATGGGAATCATCTTTTCAGGCTTTTACTGTTATACGAAACGCTTAAGTGTAGCGATAGGAATTCATATGGCTCAAAACGGTATTGTTGCTTTAATACAATTTTCTTTACCTGAAAAACTGGTTGAAGAATCTTTGAAACAAACACAATTCATATATCATATGATTTCGCTACTATAAGCGGTTTCGTAATAATACTCGCACGAATATATCAAATTACTTTAAAAATAAACGACTCCCCTCATCCTAGGGAAGTCGTTTTTAATTCATTTTTCTAATTCTTTTCCATATCACGATACTAAAAGCCACAATAAAAATGATACTTGCCAAACCTACACCCATATATTTAATTAAACTTAAATTTCCATGGTTTCCTATATTTTGTTTGCCTTGTTGTTGCGCTTCTAGATTTTCACCATTTTGATTAATTTCACGAACTTTATCTTCATTTTGATGATTTAAAAATGATTTACTAAATAACCTTTTACGATTATCATTCGATCCGAATTCCCCTGAGATCAGCGCCAACATATTACGGTCTAAAAGTTGATAATATTGGTCTGAAGATAAAGGATTAAAATTTGCAACAGAAAACGCATTGCGTTTCGTCTCATTTTGATATTGTGACAACAACTGATTTTGATAGGGATTCAGCATATTATTGTCTCGATTAAAGTTAGACCTATTTCCTCCACCTGTGGCAACCTCATTACCTTCTGGACGGTTTGAACCTGGTGGGGTTGGCACAGATTGAGTGTTATTACCTGGTTTAGATGGCTGCCCACGGTCACCCCCTGGATGAGATTCATCTGAATTCCCTTGTGTAGGTCCATCTGGTTTAGGTGGCGGGGCCGGTTGTTCAGTCGAAGGTTCTTCGGTCGATGGTTCTTCTGTTGATGGCTGTTCAGTTGATGGTTCCTCCGTCGATGGTTCTTCTGTTGACGGTTCTTCTGTTGATGGCTGTTCTGTCGTTGGTTCCTCCGTCGATGGTTCTTCTGTTGACGGTTCTTCTGTTGATGGCTGTTCTGTTGACGGTTCTTCTGTTGATGGCTGTTCTGTCGTTGGTTCCTCTGTTGATGGCTGTTCAGTTGATGGTTCTTCTGTCGATGGCTGTTCGGTCGACGGTTCCTCTGTTGATGGCTGTTCAGTTGATGGTTCTTCTGTCGATGGCTGTTCGGTCGACGGTTCTTCTGTTGATGGTTGTTCGGTAGTCGAATTTGTCTCATTCGTTTGCGGTGAGGTTATAGCAATCGTTGTATCCGTCAAAGTATTGGGCACACAATATAACGTTCCAAGTGTCAATAATGTGATACATGTTCCACTTATCACGCGCCTCGTTTTTAATTTATTCAACCCAAACACCTCCTTAACGTTTATGTCAAACCTAGTATAAACAATTGTTACCTTAAATACCACCCTATAAACCTTATGTCTCACTTCCCCGCTCTGTCATCAATCATATTTTGATACACCACTGTTATTTTAGTACAATAATAGCAACTATGGACATGGGGGGATTTCATATGAAAGTTCAAATTTTACAATTTAACGTCAAACCACAATCACCAAATGAAAATGCCAAAAAAATCACCCAATTATTTTCCGAAAATGTAAGTACTGATACGGATGTGGTAGTATTACCTGAAATGTGGAATAACGGATATGCTTTATCCTCGTTAAATCAATGTAGTGATGAAAACCTAGATCAATCTCTAAAATTTATACAGTCTTTAGCACATCAATATAATGTAGATATTATTGCAGGTTCTGTATCAAATCGTGTTAAAGAAAACATTTATAACACCGCATTTGCCATAAACTGTGAAGGTCACAAGATTTATGAATATCATAAAATTCATTTAGTACCTATGTTAAATGAACCACAATTTTTAGATGCAGGTGAACATGTACCTTATACTTTTACATTAAGTAACAATACGCCTGTTTCTCAAATCATTTGTTATGATTTGCGCTTCCCTGAATTAACACGTTATCCTGCAGCTAATGGCGCACAAATAATGTTTTATGTCGCGCAATGGCCAGAAGTACGTCAATCACATTGGACAAAACTTTTACAAGCAAGAGCAATTGAAAATGATATGTTTGTAGTTGCCGCAAATACGTGCGGTTCTGATGGAGAAACAACGTTTGCCGGACATTCAATGGTCATTAATCCAAATGGAGATATTTTAGAAGAAGCGGAACATGAAGAAACTGTACTAACAGTAGAGCTTGATTTAAAAGAAGTTGAACAACAACGAAAAAACATTCCAGTTTTCGATAACTTACGTCCAGATATATATCAATATTTTCACAAATAAAAAAGGCGAGCTTGGGAGGGGCTCGCCTTTCAATTTAATATTAAGGGAATGTTTATTTGTTTACAGTTATTCTATTTAATTAATTGGGGATGTTATTAATTATGAAAAAATTTAGTGAATTTACCGATTATTAAATGTTTACAATAGTCTCAATATAGAAACCTGACTTTTAAGCTTCAATTACTAATGGAAAAAGATTTTTAGCATTTGGGAGAATGATTACTTCTTAGTGAATTTTTGTACAGTTTCAGCAATTAACTTAATGAATGCGATAATTGTGTTAATGATATCTCCTGCCATAGTAAAGCACCTCCTCATTAATAAGTATTCCAAGACTTAAGAGTTGCACTTGTGAAGTAAGCTGAGCGAAGAATACAACACGCTGTGCATTTATAAACACTTAGGTATCACAAGGGCGTAATACCGAACCACTTAATGTGATTATGGTTATATTAAAACATGTGTATCGCCTCTTGTGTGAAGTAGTGCCCAGATTGTCCATTTATATGCTTAAATGTACCGTTTCTGTATTAATTTTTGATGAATTCTACATTAAAATTACAGTTAGGAACAATAAAACGACAGTTAGGCAAAAAACAGAATAATGATTTAGTTGTACTTTATAATATTGAGTAAGGGGGAAAGCCATGAGAATCGTTGATACAGCAATTGACAATCTAGCATTAAAGCTTCAGAAAAAACAAAACCTAGATCACATTGAATATCTCAAAGTGCGCCTAGGCATCCAAGTGTTCATCATTAATCTCTTCAAAGGCATCGTAACTTACGGTCTGGCTATCCTTCTTAATATCTTTTTATACACACTCACTGTTCACTTAGCGTATTTCATTTTAAGACGCTTCTCACACGGAGCCCATGCGAAAACATCATTATTATGTCATGTTCAAAATATTATTTTCTTTATATTTTTACCGTGGTTAATAGTTAAATATGACATACCATTCTGGTTTATGTTATTCTTAACTATACTAGGATGGTTGATTGTATTAAAGTATGCTCCTGCAGCAACACGCAAACAACCAATCAAATTAGAACGTAAGAAATCATTGAAGATTAAATCATTACTAGTAATTTCAATTTATGTAGTGATGGTTTTATTCGTTCCACAACCATTCAATTTTTTAATTGCATATGGTGCATTTTTACAAGCTTCAACATTATTACCAACATTTTTCCCTAAGGAGGAATAATCATGGCATTTTTTGATTCTTTATTAAACTTATTAACTGTTTTATTCAAGTCTCTAGGTAACTTTGCCAGAATCAATCCTTGTACAGGTTTCTTTAATGAACCTGAAGTCCCTCATGAATTAAGTGAAGCTGAATAATTGTAGAGAGTGTGTATAAAAGTTGGAAATATTAAACGTTATTGTAATTACTAACTATCAATCTTTTTTGTTCTTTCTAGTTGTAAACATTATAATAATTGAAAAAATCCATTACAAAAAATGGGATTACATCTCTCTTTATTTTGGGGTTGTAATCCCTTCTACAGTTCTATTCATACTTTTTGATAGACAAAGTTTGCTTGCATTAGTGATTGGCTATTTAATTTTCTTTTATTACAAAAAGAAAATTATTGGTCTAATAGCAGTTTTATCTAGTGTATTAATTCTAGTTGTGTGTGATTTCATAGCCACCTGGTTTTACTACTATATCAATGGACTAACTATTCACCATATGGTTATATTTATAATATACATATTTGTATTTTCTTTATTGGTAGTTATTATTGCTTTAGTTGTTAGATTACTCATGAGCAAATTAAAGTATACATGGTTATATGTAAATAAAATTTATCTTGTTACATTAATGATCTGTCTTTTAGTATTCTTTTTAACAATGTTTTTCTTCTTGCCAGATTATGTTTCTTCAGTAGCTGAATTTAAAATTTTAGGTATCTTTTACTTTACATTTGTAGCTATTTTTATCGCAATACTTTTATTGGTAACTATTACAACTTCTCGAGAAATTAATTATCGTAGAAGTCAACAAGAGATTGAAGATTATTATAATTATACGCTGCGCGTTGAACAAGTAAACAATCGCATGCGAAAGTTTAGACATGATTATATTAATATTTTATCCACGATGTCAGAGTATTTGCGTGAGGATGATTTGGAGGGCCTTAAAGCATATTATAATAAACACATTAGTCCTCTTAAAGATCATTTTGAAGCAAATACGTTGAAATTAAATGGTGTGGAAAATTTAAAAGTCAAAGAGATAAAAGGTGTTATCACTACAAAAATTTTGCAAGCTCAAGAACGTCAAATTGAAATAAGTGTTGAAGTCGCTGATGAAATTAATGAAATCAACATGGAAATGATTGATTTAAGTCGTATTCTAGGCATCATTATGGATAATGCGATAGAAGCTTCTATGAATCTTGAAACTCCTATGATCCAAATCGCATTTATTAAAACTGAACAATCCGTGTTAATTATTATTATGAATAAAGCACCTGACAATCTTCCGAAATTACATACGTTGTATCAAGAAGGCTTCTCAACGAAAGGTAAAAACAGAGGTTTAGGGTTATCCACCTTAAAAGAAATTACAGATAGTAAGGATAATGTCTTTTTAGAAACAACAATTGAAAATCATTATTTCATTCAAAAATTAGAAATCATGAATAACGATGCGTAAGGATGTGACCCGTTTGAAAATTTTAATTTGTGAGGATGACCCTAAACAAAGAGAACGAATGGAATCCATCATTCAGAATTACATTATGATTGAAGAAAAGCCTATGGAAATTGAAATTTCTACTAGTGACCCCTATGCGTTACTTGAGGCATCCAAAAATATGACTGATATTGGTTGTTATTTTTTAGACATCCAATTGGAATCAGATATTAATGGTATTAAGCTTGGTAGCGAAATTCGAAAACATGATCCTGTAGGTAATATTATTTTTGTAACCAGTCATAGTGAATTAACCTATTTAACTTTCGTGTATAAACTTGCAGCAATGGATTTTATTTTTAAAGATGACATTGATGAGTTACGTACGAGAATTATTGATTGTCTCGAAACAGCACTTAAGCGGTTAGATTTATTAACAAAGGATAACACAGTAGAAACAATGGAATTAAAACAAGGCAGTAATTCTGTCTATGTTAACTATGATGATATTATGTTTTTTGAATCTTCACCTAAGTCACATCGTTTGATTGCACATTTAGATAATCGTCAAATTGAATTTTATGGTAATTTAAGAGAGCTCACACAAATTGATAGTCGTTTTTTTAGATGTCATAATAGTTTTGTGTTAAATCGACATAACATTACGCATGTTGACGCTAAAGAGCGCATTGTTTATTTTAAAAATGAGGAATTTTGCTATGTGTCTGTAAGAAATATAAAAAAAATCAAAAAATAACGTTGTTTTATCAATAGTCAAATGCCTGAATCAGTTATCGCACGGTAACCGATTCAGGCATTTTAATTTAGTCTTCAATTTGTTTTTTTATGTCATATTTAGTCAATTTTAAGTATACTTGACCAGAGTCTGTGACAACTTTTATTTTATTGGCATCTTTAGATGGAAAAATACGTGAAGATAACACTTTCTCACCCTCATTACAGAATATTTCAATACTTGAAGTATCCACAAATATTCTAAGTTGAGAAAGCTCTGATTTTAGTTGTGCTACTCGTGCTGTTCCCTCTACAGGATGCGGTAATTTCCCACTATCAAATCGATCTAAAATCACTTGTTGCGTTTTCGACTCATAACGAATTACCGTAGCTTCATGTTTTGAAGCTCTTAAGTGAAATTCAATGGCAGATGCCTCATTTTCAAGAATATCTATAATGAGTTCATATTGCTCACCTTCATATGGGTGTAATTGTTTAATAAATTTATTCGCGTACCCTAACGCAGTTTCTTTATTTTGGCGTAACTTTCGTAAATCCATATGCGGTTTCTGTTTTAGTTCCCCCGACTCCAACGTTAAAATTCTAGGCACTGTTAAGCAATGCGCCCATCCCTCATCATCCGTTGGGTACTCTGTATCTGGTAGTCCCATCCATCCGATTAAAACACGTCGCTTTGCTTCATCTAAAAATGTTTGTGGTGCATAAAAATCAAATCCATCATCTAATTCAACGAATGACGCATGTTCGAATGTTAAAGTTTCAAAGTTCAGATGGCCTACTAAATAACCACTTTGATAAACATTTTGATAAGCGTTATCTTCTGAATCTATACCTTGCGGGCAAAATAACAAAATATCTTTACCATTAAGTTGGAAATAATCCGGGCATTCCCACATGTAGCCAAATGATTTTAATTGTGTGTCGATTTCACCTAAAAATGTCCATGGCTTCTCTGGATGTGATGTTCGATACATTAAAACCGTACCTGTAAGATTTTCTCTTTGCGCACCTATTAATGCATAAAGATACCCTTCTCTTTGAAACACTTTGGGATCTCTGAAATGGTGTGTATATCCTTTAGGTGGCCCACTAATAATCGGCGTATCGAATTTAATGACATCTCCGTGACTATTCACTTTGGCAAGCATTTGACAACTGCGTCTTTCCCATGAAGCCGTACGGTGATTCGCTGTATACATATAATATAGTTGATTTTGAAATTGGAAAGCACTACCACTATATACACCGTGACTATCAAACGTCGTATCAGGTTTTAATATTGGACCACATGGTTTTAAATTCACTAAATTCTTGCCGGTATAATGAAACCAATATTTTAAACCATGAACAGCGCCTAATGGAAACCATTGATGTGATAAATAGTATTGCCCCTGATAATAGATTAATCCATTGGGATCATTAAGTAATCCTGTTTCAGGTTGAATATGAAATACTTGTCGATACGGAGAGGCTTGAACGCGTTCTCTAAGATCATTGATTACTTTAGCATCCACATCCTCTAGCTTTTGGTAACGTTTTTCCCGGCTCCATTGTTCCATTGGAATTCTTTTCCTCCTTTAAAATTTGCGGTAAAATGTTTAAATTTTAATTCCATATTAAAACCGCTTCTATGATGAGTGATACGTAGCGTTTCTCACCAAAGTACTTTTTATGTATATTTCCTAATTTTATCTCAACTTTCTTAGACTAAACTATCAAAAACTAGTTTCTTTATATATCATACTGAGGCACGATTTCACTTTTGAAAACTAAACCAATTACGGTTAAGTCAGTTTGTGAATTTATTATCTCTTTGTTATTTTATCACACATCGGCCTTGAAACTTTATCAATTTTTATGAAAAAACCGATTAAATCCCATCTCATATAGGATTTAATCGGTGTCTCAAAATCACTTGGCTTTTTGAACCGTAATCGTCCAAGAAGCATCTCCTACTTGCTCATAATTTGTCACAGGATAACCGTTTTCAGCAGCCCAATTAGGAATTGCTTCTGTTGCCTGTGTACAATCAAAATCGATTTTCAATTCATCCCCCAACGGTAATTCTTGCATTTTCTTTTGCGCTTCAATCAATGGAAATGGACATACCATTCCTACTGTTCCTAATTCATGTACCATTTTAATTCCTCCTACAATTTATCTATTGTGATACACTGACTGTTTTCGATTGGATAGATTGACGTTGTTGTGCCACTTTCATAGGGCGCACAAACATAAAATAACTCATGAACCAAGTTCCAAAAATCATAAATGCCAGTCCAATCCAACCTTGCCATGATAGAGCTGCAGTTGCTACTAATCCATTACCAATAGAACAGCCACCTGCTACTGCTGCACCAAAGCCCATGCACATTCCGCCTATAGCGCTATTACGTATCGTTTTTTTATCGGGTAAACGCCACGCAAATTCTTTTGAACCTCTAGCTGCAATATAAGAGCCAAAAAAGATGCCAATAACTAAAAATACACCCCAGTCAACTACTGAAATATCACCTGTAGTTAAAAACATCACTATATTGGAAGATGGCGTTGTGATGCCTAACCCACCTTGACGACCTGTTGATTCTGACATTGGCCATGCAATAAGTGCAATTAGACCAACTGCAATAGCAGCAATAAAAGGATGGAACCGTTTTTCAAATAAAATATGACGCAATCCTGAATATTTTTGTTTTAGCTGTGGCACTGCAATTTTGGGTTTTGGTTTTCTTAATGTTTTAATCACGAAAAACAACGTAACAGTGACTAATATGATTAAGAAAATCCAGTTTGGAATACCTGTAGATTGAGCCATATCTGCATTAGCAACCGTTTTACTATTGAGCGCATTCATGAGTGGTGCTAAAAGACCATTTTTTGTAATAGCTGCAAATAAACCATACATCACAAGTGCAATCCAACTACCTATTAATCCTTCACCTGCACGGTAATATGTCCCTGTAGCACATCCACCCGCTAAAATAATACCGACACCAAATATAAAAGAGCCGATTACTGTGCCTATAATTGGAAACGTTTCATTTGCTATTGTGATAACACCCATTACGTTGAGAATATATATGCCAATTGCTTGAATCGCTATGGCAATGAGCAATGCATAAAACATCTTATTATTTTTCTGAACGTACATATCTCTAAACCCTCCAGTAAGGCAAAAACGTGTACGTTGCATTACAAATCCAAGTAGTACCCCTACTATAAGACCACTTACTATAGTCCAAATCATACATACCTCTCCTATCCCGATTATTATGATAAGAATTATAGCAAATACACATTTTTTATCAAGGGGTTGAATTAAAATAAAAAAGATAAAAGCGACAGACGCTTCGATCTCCAATTTCATATTCATAGATCATTGCTGTTGAAATGCAATCGGCACCATGATGTGATGGTGCTTATTTACATTTACCCATAATTTTTCATAAAAAATAACAAGGATTGTAGTTCGACACCTAAATCGATTTGATGCACTTGCACATCATTAGGTACTTGAACAGGTGATGGAGTAAAATTTAAAATACCTTTCACACCTGCGTCTACAACTTTATCAGTAACACTTTGTGCAACTTTGATAGGTGTCGCAATAATAATTACTTCTAAGGCTTGATCTTGAATGACTTTTTTCATTTCATCCATAGATTTCACTGTGACATCCCCAATTTTAGTACCCACGATTTCAGGATCTATATCAAATGCTTCAGTAATAAACATATCATCATGTATCGGGAAGTTGAAAGAAATTAAAGCTTTACCTAAATGACCAACACCAACAACACCTATTTTAATTAAATCAGCATCACTTAGCTCTGATTTAAAAAATTCTAATAAACTGTCGATATTGTAACCATAGCCTTTTTTTCCAAGTTCACCAAAGTATGAAAAATCACGTCTAATCGTGGCGGAGTCTATACCAAGACCCTCACTAATTTCTTTAGAGTTGACACGTGAAGCCCCTTTAGATTTGAGACTATTTACAAAACGATAATATAACGGTAAACGTTTCAGCGTCGCACGTGGAATTTTATTTAATTCTTTAGTCATTTTCGTTCCTCCATCTTTTGCATACCATTTCAGGTCGCACACTCAAAGTTATATGAGCTATAACAACTTTAAAAATATTTTATAATAAAAAGATTTATCTACTTTATTTTGTATCAATAACTGCAAATACATTATGACTTAATATTGTTTTGTTAAAAATTTCACCTACTTTTATTCATTTTCATTATAACTTAAAACCGCTTTTAAAGGAACATAATCTATTTGAACCCCTTCTACTTTGTTGTACAATAATGAAGAATGAAAGGAGCTTTAACATGATACTAATGCAATTAAGTCAGCTCTCGAAATCATTTGACGGTGAAGAGATTTTTAGTCATGTCAATTTTGAAGTCCAAACGGGTGAACGCATAGGCATCGTTGGGCGTAACGGTGCCGGAAAATCGACATTGATGAAAATCATTGCTGGTGTCGATGATTACGACAGCGGACATATCTCTAAAATTAAGGGTTTAAAGATTGGTTATTTAACACAACAGATGACATTAAATACAAATAATACTGTTTTTGATGAAATGGCAAAACCTTTTAAAGAAATTGAGGCAATTGCACAAAAGATGCAATTAGAAACAGATTGGTTGAGTACACACGCGGAAGACTATGAAAGTCAAGCTTACCAAGAGCACCTTAATCGTTACGAAGCATTATCTAACCAGTTCGAACGCATGGAAGGCTATCAATATGAAAGTAAAATTAAAACGGTTTTAAATGGGCTGAAATTTTCAGAAGACGATTATTATCGCCCCATAAACGATTTTAGTGGCGGCCAAAAAACGCGTTTGTCACTTGCACAAATGCTACTCAGCGAACCTGATCTTCTTCTATTAGATGAACCGACCAACCATTTAGATATGGAAACTACAGAGTGGTTAGAAGATTATTTGAAATATTTTAACGGCGCAATTGTCATCATTTCACATGACCGCTTCTTTTTAGATAAGATTGTTACACAAGTTTATGATGTTGCACTTGGTGAGGTGAAACTTTATAAAGGGAACTATGCGAAATATGTCCAATTACGTGATGCATATTATGAAAAACGCATGGCCGAATATGAACATCAACAAGCTGAAATCAAACGTCTCGAAACATTTGTAGATAAGAATATTACACGCGCTTCGACGAGTGGCATGGCTAAAAGTCGTCGTAAAATGTTAGAAAAAATGGCACGTATTGAAAAGCCATTACTGGATGCTAAAAGTGCAAACATTCAATTTGATTTTGATAGAAACACCGGTAATGACGTGATGTATATTCAAAATCTTGAAATTGGTTATCACAGCCCCATTACCGCACCTATCTCTTTTGAAATTACAAAAGGTGATCGTATTGCTGTGATTGGTCCAAATGGCGTTGGAAAATCTACCCTCATTAAGACATTAGCACAAAAAATCACCTCTCTTAGCGGCAAAATTCAAATGGGTTCAAATTTAAAAATTGGTTACTATGATCAGAAACAAGCAGAGTTTAAGTCAAATAAAACGATATTAGATTATGTGTGGGATCAATATCGACACATGCAAGAAAAAGATATTCGAGCAGTCTTAGGGCGCTTCCTATTTACGCAAGAAGAAGTAAAAAAAATCATCAATGATTTATCTGGCGGTGAAAAAGCACGTCTACAACTCGCACTTCTTATGTTAGAACGCAATAACGTGCTCATCCTTGACGAACCAACCAACCATTTAGACATTAATTCCAAAGAAATGTTAGAGCAAGCTTTAGCGCATTTTGAGGGCACGCTCATATTTGTTTCTCACGACCGTTATTTCATTAACGCATTAGCGAATAAAATATTTAGTTTAGATGCAGATGGTGGTCAATTTATTCAAGGGAATTACGCTTATTATTTAGAAAAAGTAGCACAACAAAAAGCTTTAGAAGCACACCAAAATCATTCTGTAACTTCTGAGAACGTATCAAAAGATTCGGCTTCTACTGATTATCAAGACCAAAAAACAATAAGACGAGAAAAACGTAAACTTGAACGTCAAATCGAAGAATATGAGGCGCGCATAGCAACGTTTGAAGGTCAAATAGAGCATTTAGATATTCAAATGGCTTCAGAAGATATTATCAATGATTATGAAGAAACATCACGACTTGCAAATGAACGTAGCACCATCGAACAAAACTTAGAACATACGATGTTACAATGGGAAGAATTACAACATAAGTTAACTGAATATGACATTTAACGACATGTATCGGAGTATAATTTTATACTTCGATATTTTTTGTTTTCACATATTATAGACAGAACCCGTAATTTCAAAACCAATAGATTCAACTGTCCACAAAGTTATCCTAGTTATCCACATTTTATATCAATAACAAACCCCCTCTTACCCACAGTTTATCCACTACAAATATTCTAAATGGCACTTTTTTATACACAAGTTGTTAACAAGTTGTGCATAAGTACGCATGTTCTCTATTGACTTTTCAGCTTCTATCACCTTTACTTGTGTTTTGATAAATGAATAATTAAAATATAGTGTATATTTATATTATTCTATGACATTAAGGGAGTACTTTTATAATGACTGACTTCATATTTTTAATGATTTTAATTATTGGGATGATTACCGTAGTCATCGGTACAGAAATCTATCAAAAAATTCAGTTCCGTAAGTCTATTGCAGCACATTTAAAATACCGTTTTAAATTTGATGATATAGAGCGATCATTTGCTTTTTACGATACCTACTACAAAAAATATACTGATTTAACTGGACAAGATGAATCTCCCTTAATTTGGGTAGATAATAAAACTTGGTCAGATTTAAATATGCTTGATATGTTTAAGGCATTAAATTACACCTATACATCGGTAGGCGAAAATCACTTATATCATGTTTTAAGGCTTCAATCCTCGCTATCGCATTACTCAATTTGGAAGTCTATTAAAGAAAACACAGCATTTCATCATAAACTTGTGATGTTACTCGCTAAATTAGGTAAACAAACTTATCCTAATTATGATTGGCAATCTTACCAATATCGTTTTCATCCAATTTATTATGTGTTGTCGTTTTTGCCTATACTCTCTATTTTATTAGGTTTGTGGCACATTGAGTTAAGTATTATAGCTTTACCTATTTCATTATGCATTAACTATATAGTCAGTTTGCGGTTTAATCATTATGTCGATAGAGATGTAGACAGTTTATTCTTCACTGGTCGCATTATCCATACAACGAATAAAATCAATCAATTACAGCTTACCCCTAACTTTGAGCATGATTTGGACAAACTCAACCAAGTAAATCGATGGCGATTTTTGCTTCTAAAAGCGCAGACGATTCCAGGTTACATTGTCTTATTAATTAAATATATGTTTTTAATTGATATTCACTTATACCACATGCTAGTTAAACGATTTAAAATGAATCACGAAACAATCCATGCATGCTATCGTTATGTCGGTGAAATCGATGCTTTATTAGCTGTTGATCAATGGCGCCATCATCAAGCTTATTGTACGACGCCATCTATTAGTAAAAACTTCCATTTTACGTCATTAGTTCACCCACTTGTCAATGAAGCTGTACCAAATGACTTTGATTTTGATTATAATGTCTTGTTAACGGGTTCAAATGCTTCAGGTAAGTCTACATTTATGAAAGCCACAGCTATTAATTTAATTTTAGCGCAAGCAATTAATACAGTGACTGCTGAACAATTCGAATTTCAACCTGGTATCGTCAAAACTGCAATGGCAAATGCGGATGATGTACTTACAGGTGATAGTTACTTTATGGCAGAAATAAAATCTTTAAAACGCTTATTAAACATTCACCCTAAAACACCACATTATTATTTTATTGATGAAATATTTAAGGGTACCAATACGGCAGAACGTATCGCAGCCTCCACAGCTGTTTTGGAATACTTATCTCAATTTCATCAATTAAAAATGATTGCAGCAACACATGATATTGAACTTACATATACGTTAGATGCACATTTTAAGAATTATCATTTCAATGAACAAATATATGAAGACGCCATTCATTTTGACTATAAAATTAAAGAAGGTCCTGCAAATACACGTAATGCATTGGAACTGATACGCATAATGAAATTTCCAGCTGAAATTTATACACAAGCTCAACAATATGTTTCATCATTTGAAGCATCAAAACAAAACCGCCCAACAGATTCAAAATAATCTGTTGGACGGTTTTTTATGATCGATACATTTCAATATCCATTTGACTTTTTCCATTCAAATCTAAATCAGCGACGATGCCTTTTTGATAAATGTGGTAAGCAGCCGCACCAATCATTGCAGCATTATCTGTACATAATGAGGCTTTAGGAATCGTAAGAGTAATGCCTCTATCAGAAGTTGCTTTAAGTAACGCAGATCTTAAACCACGATTACTAGCCACGCCTCCAGCAACGATAAGTTGATTCACTTGGTAAGCCTCACATGCTTTAATGGCCTTCCCTACGAGTACTTCTACAACACTGTTTTGAAAACTTGTTGCAACATTTTGAGGGATGGGCGTTTCCCCTTTTTGCTTTAAGTTATGCAATTTATTAATCACCGCACTCTTTAATCCACTAAAACTAAAATCATAACTATCCGTTTCTAACCACACACGCGGAAAAGCATACGTATCTTCTCCTTCTTGTGCTAAACGATCAACATGAGGACCCCCTGGATATGGTAAACCAATTGTACGTGCCACTTTATCATAAGCTTCACCAACAGCATCGTCACGTGTCTCACCAATGATTTCAAAATCCAAATGATCTTTCATATAGACAAGTTCTGTATGACCACCTGAAACGATTAAAGCAATCAGCGGAAACGTTAAAGTGCCTTCTAATTGATTCGCATAAACATGTCCTGCAATATGATGCACAGGTATGAGGGGTTTTTGATGGGCAAAAGCCAATGCTTTAGCTGCATTCACGCCCACAAGTAACGCACCTATTAACCCGGGGCCTTGTGTCACTGCAATTGCGTCGATGTCATCCATCGTACAGGAAGCATTTTGAAGCGCATCTTCAATCATAAGTGTCATGTTTTCAACGTGATGTCTACTCGCAACCTCTGGTACTACACCACCAAATCGTTTATGACTATCGATTTGACTCAATACACTGTTGCTAATGAGCTGTGTGCCATTATCTATCACACTTACACTGGTTTCATCACAACTCGTTTCAATCGCTAAAATTCTAACGTTTTGCGTCATTTTAATGTCACCCACATCACTAAAGCATCTTCTCCTTCTCCATAATAATTTGCGCGACGTCCTCCAAATTCAAATCCTAGTTTTTGATAAATGTGTTGCGCGACTTTATTTTCAACACGCACCTCAAGACTCATCATGTTCGCTATGTGTGCGCTGTAAGTCATTACATATTCAAGTAATAGTTGTCCTAATCCATAACCACGATACATTGGTTTCACAGCAATGGTTGTAATCTGAGCCTGATCAACGACAATCCAAACACCTAAATAAGCAATAATTTCACTTTCATATTCCATTACAAAATAGTGGGCAAAGTTATTTTCATTCAATTCATGATAAAAAGCATCACGCGTCCATGAACTATCATTAAAACTGATACGTTCAATTTCAAAAACTGCGTTCACATCTTCACTCGTCATACGACGAATATTTAATTGCTGTTTGATTGTTGATTCATCCAATTTTGTTCCGCCTCCGATAATTTTAGGTAAGATGGGACAAATGTATGAACATCGACTGGTTGACCTTTTAGAAGATACATTTGATGTGCTTGGGGTAAATTGGAAACCGTTGAAAATTGTTCGAGTTCACCCTCAAATTGCTCTGTATCTTCCCCCACAAAGACAACGTTGTCCATTGATGCTACTTTAGTGATTAATGATGCCAATTCAATATATTGATCATCAATCACACATGTTAATGAATCGTTGTGCCATTGATATACTCCCGCAAAAACAAAACCTCGACGCGCATTAAATATCGGTACAATCGTTGCTGATTTATCATCTACTGTTGCTGCAAGAGCACTTAATGAAGATACACCATACAGTGGTATATTCAATGTATAAGCAAGTGTTTTGGCAGTGGTAACACCGATTCTTAATCCTGTATATGAACCCGGGCCTTGCGCAACAATAATCGCGTTTAAATCTTTAGGTTCTAACTTCACTTTATCAAGTAATTCTTTTATTGTCGGCATCAGTTGTATGGAATGATTTCTTTTTTCGGCTGTCGTTTTAGACGCCAATACGTCATCATTTTTCATGACTGCCACTGATAAAGGCTGATTAGAGCTATCCAATAACAAACTAATCATGTTCTAGCGCCTCCTTCACTTGTTCAAAATGAACACCCGCAGCATCTATGTCAATCGTTCTCGTATTTTCATCAATGACGTGAATCGTTAACCTTAAAAAGTGACTTGGTAAGTATGCTTCAATGAACTGGCTCCATTCAATCATCGTAATGGCATCATCTTCAAAATATTCATCGAACCCTAAATCTTCATCGGAGTCTTCTAGACGATAACAATCCATATGATGAAATGCCAACTGACTACCTTGATAAGATTTAATGATATTAAACGTAGGTGAATTGATTGTACGTTTAACCCCTAACGCTCGGCCTACCATTTGACTTAACGTTGTTTTACCGGCGCCAAGATCACCTTCTAATAAAATAACATCGCCCGATGTTAATAGTGACGTGAGTTTCACTGCAAACTGTTGTAAGTCATCTAAATTATTTATCTTGATCATTAGTTCTCTCCTGATTGGATTTACTTATCTATTGTAACAAATTTTTTAACGTCTGACTGTACCGAGTTATTTTGAGAAAGTATAAATAAATTTTCAGAAATTTCAAATTTATGATTGACAACGTTATTTGGATAAGGTAAATTAGGTACATGAATTTTTAGATAATTCTATCAATTTAAAATATTGAATATACACACTCATTCAAGGAAGGAGCACATCAATATGACATTCACACCATATAATGCTAAACAACAATTAAATATTATTGTCTTATTAATGTGCTCAGGACTGGAGTATTAGTGATTTAATTTACTAATGACTTAAGTCCTATTTCTAATTGAATGGGACTTACAAAATGCGTCCCAATTATCAATTGGGGCGCATTTTTTATTTTTTATCCTTTTATCAATATTTAGGAGGTCATTCCATGAGAAGTGACATGATTAAAAAAGGTGATCAACAAGCACCAGCGCGAAGTTTATTACACGCTACAGGACAAATTCAATCCCCTACTGATATGAATAAACCATTTATTGCGATCTGTAATTCATATATTGATATCGTTCCCGGACATGTGCATTTAAGAGAGTTGGGTGATATCGCTAAAGAAGCAATTCGAGAAGCTGGTGGCATTCCTTTTGAATTTAATACGATTGGTGTAGATGATGGTATTGCGATGGGTCATATAGGGATGCGTTATTCCTTACCTAGTAGAGAGATTATCGCAGATGCTGCTGAGACTGTAGTAAACGCACATTGGTTTGACGGTGTGTTTTATATACCTAATTGTGACAAAATCACACCTGGTATGTTGCTTGCTGCAGTTCGAACAAATGTACCTGCTATATTTTGTTCGGGCGGTCCAATGAAAGCAGGATTATCATCTCAAGGGAAAGCTTTGACATTATCCTCTATGTTTGAAGCTGTTGGCGCTTATAAAGAAGGTACGATGACAAAAGAAGAATTCTTAGAAATGGAACAAAACGCTTGTCCAACATGTGGTTCATGTTCAGGCATGTTTACAGCTAATTCCATGAACTGTCTCATGGAAGTACTAGGTCTGGCATTACCATTTAATGGAACGGCGTTAGCAATTGGAGATGAACGACGTCATTTAATTCGTAAAGCAGCCAAACAACTTGTTGAAAATGTTAAGAATGATCTTAAACCTAGAGATATTGTGACAAGAGAAGCCATAGATGATGCTTTTGCCTTAGATATGGCTATGGGCGGTTCAACTAATACTGTATTACATACATTAGCAATCGCCAACGAAGCTGGTATCGATTATGACCTCCAACGTATTAACACAATTGCTAAAAAAACACCTTATCTTTCAAAAATCGCCCCAAGTTCATCCTATTCAATGGAAGACGTACACAATGCAGGTGGCGTACCAGCTATTATCAATGAACTTCTTAAGAAAGATGGCGTATTACATCCTGACCGAATTACTGTCACAGGACAAACCTTACGTGAAAATTATGAAGGACATAAGATTTCAAACCATGAAGTCATTAGACCGCTTGATCGTCCTTATGATAAAGAAGGTGGATTATCTATTTTATATGGCAACATTGCGCCAGACGGTGCAGTCATTAAAGTTGGCGGCGTTGATCCTTCGATTAAAACATTTAAAGGTAAAGCGATTTGTTTTGATAGTCATGATGAAGCTGTTCAAGCCATCGATAACCATACCGTACGCGCTGGTCATGTTGTTGTGATTCGTTATGAAGGACCTAAAGGTGGGCCAGGAATGCCAGAGATGTTAGCTCCGACATCATCCATTGTCGGACGAGGTTTAGGTAAAGATGTCGCATTGATTACAGACGGACGCTTTTCAGGTGCCACACGTGGCATTGCAGTGGGTCATATTTCTCCAGAGGCTGCTGCTGGAGGCCCTATCGCCTTAATTGAAGATGGAGATGACATATCGATTGATTTAGTACAACGACAAATTGAAGTCCACATTGATGAAGTGACATTAGAACGTCGTCAGAAGCTGTTAAAACCTTTTAAAGCTAAAGTTAAAACTGGCTATCTCGCACGCTATACAGCCCTAGTGACAAGTGCGAATACAGGTGGTGTGATGAAAGTACCAGAAGATTTACTTTAAACATGGAGGGATGACTTATGACTAGTGAAAAAGAAGTAATGGTACCTACAGATGATGCAGTACAAGGTTTAAATCCAGAATTAGAACCGAAATCACCCAAATCAGGCTCAGAATTATTAATTGATGCACTGATTGAAGAAAATGTTGAGTATATTTTTGGATACCCTGGTGGTGCTGTACTTCCACTTTATGATTCGATTTATGAAGACCGGATCCCGCACATTTTATATAGGCATGAACAAGGTGCTGTACATGCTGCAGAAGGCTATGCTCGTGTAAGTGGAAAACCAGGTGTTGTAGTTGTCACAAGTGGGCCAGGTGCCACGAATACGTTGACAGGTATTGCTGACGCTTATAGTGATTCACTACCGTTAGTAGTTTTTACGGGCCAAGTTGCCACAGCTGGAATTGGTAAAGATGCGTTTCAAGAAGCGGATTTACTTTCAATGACTACACCAATTACTAAACATAATTATCAAGTAAATGATGTTAAAGACATCCCTAAAATTGTAAAAGAGGCATTTTATATCGCAAATTCAGGTAGAAAAGGACCTGTTGTCATTGATTTTCCAAAAGATATTGGAATTTTAGCAACAGATAAGACAAATGACGCGACTGTTCTAACGCCTGGCTATGAGGTGAATCATACGCCAAGGTCTGAGGATATTCAACAGGTCCTCGATTATTTAAAAGAGGCGCAAAAACCACTCGTTTTAGCTGGTGCAGGCGTTAACTTTTCAAAAGCGAATCATTTATTACAAACTTTTGTAGAACGTCATCAAATCCCTGTCGTTACAACCCTTCATGGATTAGGAGCAATCCCCTACGAACACCCACTGTTTCTTGGAATGGGAGGCATGCATGGCTCATATGCCAGTAATATGGCAATTACAGACTGTGACCTTCTTATCAATTTTGGGTCCAGATTTGATGATCGCCTAGCAAGCCAACCTGAGACATTTGCTCAAAACGCTACAATCGTTCATGTCGATATTGACCCTTCTGAAATCAATAAAGTCATTGACACTGATTTAGGTATTGTAGCGGATGTTAAAGCAGTGATTGAAGCATTATTACACCACCCAACCCGTGTATCTACATACGATACATGGATAAACCAAATAGCCCAATATAAGGCAAAACATCCATTTAAATATTTGAAGGATGTAGACACGCAGTTTTGCAAACCCCAACGCGCCATTGAATATATCGGAAAAATCACAAATGGCAAAGCCTATGTCACAACTGACGTAGGACAACATCAAATGTGGGTTGCACAATTTTATCCTTTTAACACACACGGACAATTCATTACTAGTGGTGGTTTAGGAACGATGGGATTTGGCATTCCCGCAGCCATCGGTGCTCAATTTGCAAAACCAAATGATACTGTAGTGGCATTTGTAGGTGATGGTGGTTTTCAAATGACCAATCAAGAACTTGCACTTCTTAAAGCGTATCAATTGAACATTAAAGTTGTACTTATAAATAACGGTACATTAGGAATGGTGAGACAATGGCAAGATAAATTTTTCAAACAACGTTTTTCACACTCTGTATTTAATGAGCAACCTGATTTTATTAAATTAGTTGAAGCTTATGGTATAAAGACGTTTTTAATCGATGACCCTCTCCAATTAGAGCAAACCCTCGAAGCCGCATTTCGCTATGATGGTCCTGCTTTTATTGAAGTGAGAATCTCACCTGCAGAACCTGTATTACCGATGGTTCCTAGTGGTAAAGCGAATCATGAAATGGAGGGATTGTTATGAGACGCACTTTTAAATTAAAAGTATTCGATAAGGCAGGCACATTAAATCGACTTACAAGTATTTTTGTACGTCGACAATTCAATATCGTCAATATTGCTGCAAGCCCTACGCGTGAAGAAGGATTAACTGAAATAACATTTGTAGCAGAAGTGCCTAATGAACAAGTTACACGGACAATCATTCAACAATTAAAAAAACAAATCAACATTTTAACTGTTGAAGACATCACGGATACCAATACATTTAATCGTGAATTGCTCTTAGTGAAATTGAAAGCACCCTCAAATATCTCAAAAATCAATGCGTTAATAGCCCCTTATGATGCGCTAGTTACTATTTTAAAAGAAGATAACGAGCACATTTATTTACAAGTGGCAGGACCACAATATACGTTAGACCATCTTTTAGAAGATCTATCATCATTAGAAATTAAGCAAGTTTCTCGCTCAGGAACTGCTGGCATTGTATGAAAAAACAACTTATATATTTTTAGGAGGAAAAGTTATGACAAAAGTTTATTATGATCAAGATGTAGAAAACGATGCGTTAAAAGGTAAAAAAATTGCAGTCATTGGGTATGGTTCTCAGGGTCATGCACATGCTCAAAATTTAAAAGATAATGGCTATGAAGTTGTGATTGGTATTCGTCCGGGTCGCTCTTTTGAGCAAGCAAAAGAAGATGGTTTTGATGTTTTAACCGTAAGTGAAGCCTCACAACAAGCCGATGTTGTAATGGTTTTATTACCAGATGAAATTCAAGGTACGGTTTATGATAATGAAATCAAACCAAACTTAGAACCCAATAACGCACTTGCGTTTGCACATGGTTTTAACATTCACTTTAACGTCATTGAACCACCTGAATTCGTTGATGTCTTTTTAGTTGCACCTAAAGGACCTGGCCACCTCGTTAGACGTACCTTTACAGAAGGTTCTGCTGTTCCGGCATTATTTGCAGTACATCAAAATGCCTCTGGAAACGCACGTGATATTGCTTTAAGTTACGCCAAAGGGATTGGTGCTACACGTGCAGGCGTATTAGAAACAACATATAAGGAAGAAACTGAAACGGATCTATTTGGGGAGCAAGCCGTCTTATGCGGAGGTGTAACACGCTTAATTCAAAGTGGATTTGAAGTCTTAACAGAAGCTGGTTACCAACCTGAAATTGCTTATTTTGAAGTCTTACATGAAATGAAACTCATCGTTGATTTACTTTATGAAGGCGGCCTCGAAAATATGCGATATTCTATTTCAAATACAGCAGAATTTGGTGACTATGTTTCAGGTCCACGTGTCATTACTGATGAAACAAAAAATAACATGAAGGCTGTACTAGAAGACATTCAAACAGGTGCCTTCAGCCAACAATTTATTAATGATAATCAAAATGGTTTTGAGCATTTCAAACAAATGCGACAAGCACAAAAGGACCATCCTATTACACAAGTTGGTCAAGATTTACGTAAAATGATGCCCTTCATCAAAGCCAAACAAATTCAAAAGTAATTGATTCATTTAAAGGAGCTGTTCATGATGACTAGTCATATTCAACTATTTGATACCACACTTAGAGACGGAGAACAAACACCTGGTGTAAGTTTTTCATTCGATGAACGTTTAGCAATCGCAAAACAACTTGAAAACTGGGGTGTTGATGTAATCGAAGCAGGCTTTCCCGCTTCAAGTCAAGGGAGCTTTGATTCAGTTAAAGCAATCGCACAGACTTTAAAAAAGACAACGGTAACAGGCTTAGCACGATGTAAAAAGTCTGATATTGATGCGGTATATGAAGCTACGAAAGATGCTGTAAAACCATCTATTCACGTGTTTATTGCTACAAGTCCAATTCATTTGGAATCAAAACTGAATATGACTGAAAGTGAAGTGCTGGCTTCTATCAAAGCGCATGTGACGTACGCATCATCATTATTTGATGTTGTTCAATTTTCACCAGAAGACGCAACACGTACACCCCTACCCTTCTTAATTCAAAGTGTACAAACAGCTGTAGATGCAGGTGCAACAATTATCAATATACCTGATACAGTTGGCTATAGTTACCCAACGGAATATGGTGCCATATTTAAAACACTACTTCAAACAATTAAATCGGACTCTGAAATCATTTATAGCGCACATTGTCATGATGATCTCGGGCTAGCTGTCGCCAATAGTATGGCTGCGATTGAAAATGGTGCAACCCGAATTGAAGGAACTTTAAATGGTATTGGAGAACGTGCTGGTAATACTGCACTTGAAGAAGTTGCGCTCGGCCTATATGTCCGTCAAGATCACTATGGCATAGAAACTCGTGTTCAGCTTAATCAAACGAAAGCAACATCTGAGTTGATCGCACGTTATGCCGGGATTGCTGTACCTCGAAATAAAGCCATTGTAGGTAAAAATGCTTTCAGTCATGAATCTGGTATACACCAAGATGGCTTTCTTAAAAATCCTGAAACGTATGAAATCATGACACCACAACTCGTGGGTATTCAACAAACTGAATTACCACTTGGCAAATTGTCAGGAAAACATGCTTTCCAAGAGAAGCTTAAACAAATGGGTTATGAAATAGGATCTGAAGAACAAAAAGTACTATTTAAAGCATTTAAAAATATTGCCGATAAGAAAAAGCAAGTGACAGACCGGGATATTCATGCCCTAATTCAAGGTACAACACATGAGTTACATGCTTACTATCAACTAGAAACGTTACAATTACAGTTTGTATCAAATGGATTACAAAGTGCCGTCGTCGTGATTAAAGACAAGGATGGCCATACCTACCAAGACTCCAGTATTGGCACAGGTTCAATAGTTTCAATATATAATGCGGTAGATCGTATATTTAAAATTCAACCTGAGTTATGTGATTACCGTATTGAAGCAGTTACTGAAGGCTCTGATGCCCAAGCTGAAGTACGTGTTTCGATTCGTCTAAATGATACTACTTTTGATGGCGTTGGATTTGATCACGATATTATCTATGCATCCTGTAAAGCCTATGTTGAAGCTTGTTCAAAAGCGATGGCTGCAGTTTCAAGTGAGGTGGATGTGCATGTGTAAGCAAATTGTTGTATTAGCTGGAGATGGTATCGGGCCTGAGATTATGTCAGGCACCTTAGAAGTACTGCAATTACTATCTCATCAATTTCAGTTTGACTATGAATTAGAAGAACATCTTATGGGCGGGTGTGCTATCGATCAATATGGTACACCCCTCCCTGAACATACGCTCTCTGCTTGTAAACGTGCAGATGCGATATTGTTGGGAGCTATAGGTGGACCAAAATGGCAAAACGCGTCAGTTCGACCAGAACAAGGTTTATTGAAATTGCGTCAATCACTCAGATTATATGCAAATATTCGACCTACAAAAGTATTACCTTCCATGGTTAAATTATCACCATTAAAAGAAGAAATTGTTTCCAATACAGATTTTATTATTGTTCGGGAACTCACAGGCGGAATCTATTTTGGAGAGCCTAGAGTACTCAATGCGGAGTCAGCTATCGATACACTTGTATATACAAAATCTGAAATTGAACAAATCGCACATGTTGCCTTTCAACTAGCACAACAACGTCGTCAACGTGTGACGTCAGTCGATAAAGAAAATGTCCTCGCAAGCAGTAAATTATGGCGACAAACATTAATTGAAGTTGCTCGTTTTTATCCTGATGTCACGCTAGAGCACCTACTTGTGGATGCGTGTAGTATGAAACTTATCCAAAATCCGCTACATTTTGATATTATCGTCACTGAAAATTTATTCGGTGATGTCTTAAGCGACGAGGCTTCGATGTTACCAGGTTCTTTAGGCTTATCCCCTTCATCGAGTAAAGGACATAGTGGCATCAATCTATACGAACCCATTCATGGATCTGCTCCAGATATAGCCGGTCAAAATTCAGCAAATCCATTTGGGATGTTATTATCGCTAGCAATGTGTTTACGAGAAACCTTTCAAGCTCCAAAAGCCGCAGAATTAATTGAAAAGAGCATTGCACATTTAATAACTGAGAATATCACAACTGCAGATTTGGGCGGTCATTACAAAACCACCGATATTATTGAAAATATTAAGGCATATATAAAGGAGGCGTAATTATGGGGCAAACATTATTTGATAAAATTTGGCATCAACATGTCATTACAGGTGAAGTTGGTAAACCTCAGTTACTTTATATTGATTTACATCTTATTCATGAAGTAACGTCACCTCAAGCATTTGAAGGTTTACGTATACAAAAGAGACCTTTACGCCGTCCTGATTTAACCTTTGCAACATTAGATCACAATGTACCAACATCAGATATTTTTAACATTAAAGACAGCGTAGCGCTGAATCAGATACAAGCACTGCAACAAAACTGTAAAGATTTCAATGTCACATTGTTTGATATGGGATCAGATGAACAAGGTATTGTACATATGGTCGGCCCTGAACTTGGACTTACACAACCTGGTAAAACGATTGTTTGTGGTGATTCACATACTGCTACACATGGAGCATTTGGTGCAATTGCTTTTGGTATTGGTACAAGTGAAGTAGAACATGTATTTGCAACACAAACGTTATGGCAAATTAAACCTAAAAATTTAAAAATCGAAGTGACAGGTACATTGCCTAAAGGGGTTTATGCGAAAGACATTATACTCTTTTTAATTCAACAACACGGCGTAGATTTTGGAACGGGCTATGCACTAGAGTTTACAGGTGATACTATCTCATCCCTTTCAATGGAAAGTAGAATGACATTATGTAACATGGCAATCGAAGCTGGTGCCAAATATGGCGTCATACAACCGGATGCAACAACGTTTGAATATTTAAAAGGACGCCAGTATGTCCAAGACTTTAATCAAAAAGTAATGGATTGGCAATTATTATCGAGTGATACGGATGCAACTTTTGATAAAGTCATTCACTTAGATGTATCACAATTAGAACCTCAAGTCACTTGGGGTACGAACCCAGAAATGGGCGTGAGTGTTTCAGAACCATTTCCCGAAAGTAAATCCGTCAATGATGCGCGTGCGTATCGATACATGGGGCTTAAACCGGGTCAACGTGCTAAAGATATCCCATTAGGTTATGTATTTTTAGGTTCATGTACGAATGCTCGTCTATCTGATTTAATTGAAGCCAGTCGATTTATCAAAGGTCAAAAAGTGCATCCAAACATTAACGCAATTGTCGTTCCAGGGTCACGGCGCGTTAAAAAAGAAGCCGAGTCATTGGGGCTAGATCGTATTTTTATTGCAGCAGGTTTTGAGTGGAGAGAACCAGGTTGCAGCATGTGTTTAGGTATGAATCCTGACCAAGTGCCAGAAGGTGTCCATTGTGCCTCAACAAGTAACCGTAATTTCGAAGGTAGACAAGGTAAAGGTGCACGGACACATCTTGTATCCCCTGCAATGGCCGCTGTAGCAGCCATTCATGGTCATTTTATTGATGTTAGAAAGGTGGCTGAGACATTATGATGGAAATTAAACCCTTCACGACGTATAAAGGTAAAGTTGTGCCATTATTCCATGACAATATTGACACGGATCAAATTATTCCTAAAGTACACCTTAAACGCATATCGAAAAGTGGCTTCGGGCCCTTTCTATTTGATGAATGGCGGTATTTAAAAAATGGCGAAGCCAACCCGGATTTCATTTTAAATCAAGCACCCTACCGTGGTGCAACTATTTTAATTACGGGTGATAATTTTGGTTGTGGTTCTAGTCGTGAACATGCGGCTTGGGCACTAAAAGATTATGGCTTTCAAGTCATTATTGCAAAAAGCTTCAGTGATATTTTCTATATGAACTGTACTAAAAATGCTATACTACCGATACGCCTAGATGACGAAGCCAGACATCAACTCGTAGAAGCAAAAGAAATAGTGATTGACTTGCCTCGTCAACTTATTCAAGCTAATGGCAACACATTTACGTTCGACATTGAAGAAACGTGGAAGCATAAATTTATCAATGGATTAGATGACATTGCTATCACATTATCGTATGAAAGTGAAATAAAAGCCTATGAACGAGCTAAATTAAAGGAGTGAACAGAATGACTGTCACAACACCAACTTTAAATGTAAAAGAGATTGATGAAGCACATTTACGATTACGAGATACCGTAAAAACAACACCCCTTGAATATGACCATTATTTATCATTAAAATATCAATGTCATGTTTATTTAAAACGTGAAGATTTACAATGGGTGCGATCATTTAAATTACGTGGTGCATACAATGCAATTTCAGTATTATCTTCAAAACAAAAGTCACAAGGTATTACATGTGCCAGTGCTGGAAATCACGCTCAAGGTGTGGCATACACTGCACGTCAACTAAATTTAAATGCAGTAATTTTCATGCCAGTGACAACACCGAATCAAAAAATCAATCAAGTTAAATTTTTTGGAGATACCAATGTTGAAATTAAATTAATTGGGGATACCTTCGATGATTGTTTAAAAGAAGCTTTATCCTACACCGAAAAACACCAAATGACGTTTATTGATCCTTTTGACAATATTGACACCATTGCAGGACAAGGTACTGTGGCAAAAGAAATCTTAACACAAGCTACAGACGCAGACATACATTTCGATTACGTGTTTGGTGCAATCGGTGGTGGTGGTTTAATGTCTGGTGTTTCTTCTTATTTTAAAGCACACTCCCCTCATACGTCTTGCATTGGAGTTGAATCCCTTGGTGCAAGTAGTATGTATCAATCTATTTCACAAAATCGTATTGTGAGTTTAGAAAATATCGATAAATTTGTAGATGGTGCTTCTGTAGCTAAAGTTGGGCAATTTACTTTTAACATTTGTAAACATACCATTGATGATTATGTACAAGTGGATGAAGGAGCGGTATGTTCCACTATATTAGATATGTATTCGAAACAAGCCATTGTTGCTGAACCAGCTGGTGCACTGAGTGTCAGCGCATTAGATCATTATCAATCAGAGATTAAAGGGAAAACGGTTGTATGTATCATTAGCGGTGGTAATAATGACATTAATCGCATGAAAGAAATTGAAGAACGTGCATTACTGTACGAAGAAATGAAACACTATTTTATTTTGAATTTCCCACAACGTCCGGGTGCACTAAAACAATTTGTAAATGATGTTTTAGGCCCTGATGATGATATCACGAAATTTGAATATCTTAAAAAGGCATCACAAAATACGGGAACGGTTATAATTGGAATCCAATTAAAATATCACAAAGACTTAAATACACTGAAACAACGTATCCATCAGTTTGATCCAAAAAATATTTATATTAATGAAAATAAAATGCTTTATTCACTGCTGATTTAAATCACATACAAAAAACCCCAAGTACGATTTGTACTTGGGGTTCGTTTGCTTGGCAACGTCCTACTCTCGCGGAACGTAAGTCCGACTACCATCGGCGCTAAAGAGCTTAACTTCTGTGTTCGGCATGGGAACAGGTGTGGCCTCTTTGCTATTGTCACCAAACAATGTTTTACTTCGTGGCAATCGTTCGCATTCGTCTTCATCGCTACGTCATCACTCAGTTGTTTACGGTAAGTAAACGCCTTCGCTCTTTCTTGCGATTCATAGACTTCAAACGTTTTCACTTCGTAAAATACGGTGTGGTAAACGTTCGTATTCGAACATGTCACTTCGTAAAA